>JAJRXN010000323.1 GCA_024276295.1 Acidobacteriota bacterium | reverse complement strand
GGCCAGACCTCCGGCGGAGCCGCGAAGGAGATCGAGCGCATCGAGCAGCGCGTCCACCGTACGGCGCGCGAGGATGCGGTGGAATCCGTCGCGACCGACCAGCCGCTGGCCCACCCGGAGAACCAGCCGCTGGACTGCGGGCGGAACGCCTCCCGGCAGTCTGCCCGCGCGTCCCGACATCAGCGTTCGTGCCACCGGTCCTCCGACCGGACATAGCAGAGGGTGCGCACCCGGGCCGTCGGTCCCGTGACGACGACGGCGCACAGCGCGCCACGGCCGTCCGTGATCGTGACGTGGCCGGGACGCGCGTGTCCCGTCGCGGTGAACAGCGCCACGCGCTCCTGTCCGAACCGGACCGGAGGGTCCGTATCGCGGATGCGCGCCCCGGCCGGCGGCAGCCCGGCGACGTCCGGCCAGGGCGGCGGGCCGATGGCGGCCGACGGATGGGCCCGCCGCAGCCGCGCCGCCGGCCCCGCCACGTCTCCACGGTCGAGACCATCACCCGCCACGTCGACGAGCGGCTGGATCGGCTCGCCTGCTCCCTCGAGCGCGAACGCGATGCCGACGTCGTGTCCGGAGCCGACGGCACGTGCGGAGGCGGCTCTCATCTCGGCCGCAAGGCGCCGGGCCGCCGTCTCCACGTCGCGCCGGGAACTCCCCTCCCGGAGCGTCCAGGCTGCCATGCCGATCACGAACGAAAGACCGGCCAGGCCGGCGATGACGCCGACCAGGCCGGTGCCCCCCTGCGACACGTCGGTCACCGACGCGCCTTCCGGCTGCCGGAAACCGACACCCGATCCCGGATCCGCGCCAGCAGCTTCGGACCGATCCCCTTGACGGCCAGCAGGTCGTCGACCGACTCGAAGCGTCCGTGCTGGTTGCGGTACTCGACGATGCGCCTGGCCAGCGCCGGACCGATCCCCTTGATCGTGGTCAGCTCCTCGACGCCCGCTCGGTTCACATCGATCAGCGCGGTCGCCTTCACCGCGCTGTCGCCGGCCGGCGCCCCTCCTTCGGGCGCCGCGAGCGCCACCGCCGTCGGAGCGAGAATCGTGACCAGGAACGTGATGGCCAGCGCATGGAACTTGCAACTCATCGGCAGGTCCTCCTTCCGGGTATCTCCGGCTCGCGGCAGGGTTTGCAAGGACGATGCCGCTCGGAATCCGGCCATCGGCGTCGCACTGACCGTCTCGAGCGTCCGCATGCGGACACCCCGCGCGGACACCGTCCGGACACTTTGCTGGCTGGGGGTCCGGGAAACGGCTACGCTCGCCGCAGGAGGTCCCATGGACCGCGAGTACACGTACTCGAAGTCGCGGCTGGTGTTCATCCTCGAGCAGATCCTCGAGCGGGACATTCTCGACAACCCGGACTACACGACGCCCGACCGCGCCGAGGAGGGCTTCGAAAAGCGCGCGGTGATCGAGTTCCTGCTCTGGTTTCTCGACGAGGCGTTTCCCGACAACTTCACGTTCGCCTGCACGTTCGGCGAACTCGAGGCCGACTATCCCGAGGAGATCGCCCGCATCATCGCCGCCGCCGAGGACTGGGCGCCGGGAGGCGAGCCGCCGGCCGGCGACGTGATCGAGGTCGACTTCCGGACGACACGCCGACGCCGGCCGGCGCCGTCCGGAGACGAGCCCGAGCCTCCCGCCTCCACCTAGGCTCCGTCAGGGCGCGGGTTCGGCCGCCGCCGGAGGATCGCTCCCCTTCGACTCGACGAGCACCCGCTTGTACACGTCCAGCATCAGCACCATCACGGCGAACATCACCATGAACAGGACGCCGAACTGAAGGAGGCGCTCCTTGACCGCACGCGGCAGCTCGCGCCGGCCGATCATCTCCAGACCGAGAATCAGGATCTGACCTCCATCGAGGACCGGGATCGGCAGCAGGTTGAACAGGCCGAGCTGGAAACTGATGAAGGCCAGCAGCTGGAGGAAGGGCTGGATCCCGTAGGACGCGACCTGCTGGGTGACCCGCGCGATCTCGAGCGGTCCCGAGAGGACCTTCGGGCTGATGTCGAAGCGGACCAGTCCGGAGATGATCCTGTAGAGCAGCCCCGCCTGCTCGCGGGCCAGCCTCAGCGTCTCGCCCAGCGCGTCTCCCGGATCGGAGACCGTCCGGGTCGGTGGCGCCAGCGAGATCCCGATCCGGGCGATCCCGTCCGGATCGACGCGCGGTGCCACCTCGAGGACGATTGTCCGTCCGTTCCGCTCGATCTCGACGTCGATCGTCTCTCGCGCATGCTGTCGGATCAGTTCGGTCACGCTCCGCGTACTGGCCACCAGCTTGCCGTTGACGGTGAGCAGGCGGTCACCCGGCTGGAATCCCGCCGCCTGGGCCGGGCTTCCCTCCGCGACGGCGCCCACGAGGACCGGAAACCGGGGCACGACGCCGTCCCGGCCGATCCCGTGGATCGGATGCGGATCAGGCGTCACGCGCAGTTCGAGTTCCCGCTCGCCGCGCCGGATGCGGTAGACGAGCGACCGGCCCGCCGACAGGGCGACGATCTCCGCGTAGCGCTCGAGCTGGCTGATCGGCTCGCCGTCGATCGCCTCGATCACGTCTCCCGGGAGCAGGCCGGCGCGGTCCGCCGCGGAACCCTCCTCGACGGAGCCGACGACCGGAGGGCCCTCCGGCGTGACGACGACCGGCATCCCCGAGACGAGCAGCCCGAACCACAGCGCCAAGGCCAGCGCCACGTTCATCGCCGGTCCGGCGAGATAGACGACGACGCGCTGCCAGCGTGGCTTCGCCGCCAGGTGGTCGGGGCGGGGCTCCCCGTCATCCTCGAACACCTCGCCGGCCATGCGCACGTAGCCGCCGAGCGGAATCACGGCAACCCGATAGTCGGTCGTCCCGTGGCGGAAGCCGAACAGCCGGCGACCGAAACCGAGCGAGAACACCTCGACGCGCACGCCGAAGGCCTTGGCGGCCAGGAAGTGTCCCAGTTCGTGGATGAAGATCAGCAGGCCCAGCACGACCAGCAGGTAGAACGCCTGTTGAAGGTAGATCATCGCCGTGTCCGCCTTTCCCTGATGATGCTCCGGGCGATCTCGCGCGCACGGCGATCGGCCTCGAGCAGACTCTCGAGGTCGTCTGCCGGCGCCTTCGATTCACGCTCGAGGACTGCCTCGATCGTCCGTGGCACGTCCATGAAACCGATCTTCCCCTGCAGGAAGCCCTGCACGGCCACCTCGTTGGCCGCGCTCAGCCGCGCCGGCACGTCCCCGCCCGCCTCCAGAGCCGCATAGGCCAGCTTCAGGCACGGAAAGACGTCGACGTCCGGGGCCTCGAACGTCAGCGTCGCGAGCCGCGCCAGGTCGAGTCGCGGGATGCAGCCCTCCCGCCGTTCCGGCCAGGTCAGCGCGTACTGGATCGGGTGGCGCATGTCGGGGACTCCGAGCTGGGCGACCACGGAACCGTCACGGAACTCGACCATGCTGTGGACGACGCTCTGCGGATGCACCAGGACGTCGATCGCCGCACCGGGCAGGCCGAACAGGAAATGCGCCTCGATCACCTCGAGCCCCTTGTTCATCAGCGTCGCCGAATCGATCGTGATCTTGTCACCCATCGACCAGGTCGGATGATCCAGCGCTTCGCGCACCGTGACGTGCTCGAGTTCAGCGCGTGACCGACCGCGAAACGGCCCCCCCGATGCCGTCAGCACGATGCGCCGCACCTCGTCCGGTCCGCCGGCACGCAGGCACTGGTGGACCGCATTGTGCTCGCTGTCCACCGGAAGCAGCGTGGCGCCCGATCGCCGAGCAGCCTCGACCATCAGCCCGCCGGCGATGACCAGGGCCTCCTTGTTGGCCAGGCCGACGGTCTTCCCTGCCTTGACCGCCTCGAGCGTCGGCGCCAGTCCCGCGGCGCCGACGATCGCCGCCATCACGACATCGGCTGCGGTCTCGAGCACGACGGCGGCGGCCCCGGCCGGCCCGCTCACGACGCGCGGCGCGTCGCGTGTTCCCTCGAGCAGCGTGCGCAGCGTTCTGGCGGCGGACTCGTCGAGAACCGCCACCATCCGCGGACGGAACCGGACGATCTGTTCCGCGAGTCGCTCCACGCGACGCCCGGCGACGAGCCCGACCACCTCGAACGTCGGCGTCAGGTGTTCGACGACCTCGAGCGTGCTGACGCCGATCGAGCCGGTCGAACCGAGAACGACGAGTCTCCGGGGATGCGGCACGAATACACCTGCATGGCCACCACGGGCGAGTCTAGCAGCCGGGCCGCGCGCGCACCCGCCGCGGCCGGGTGCCGGGATCAGCCCGCGAGAACCAGCCTGTGGTACCAGAACAGGACCGGGCCGGCGAGGAGCAGGCTGTCGATCCGGTCGAGGACGCCGCCGTGCCCGGGAAGCAATCCGCCCGAGTCCTTGACCTCGGCCGCCCGCTTGAGCAGCGATTCCGACAGGTCTCCCAGGATGCCCGCCGCCCCGACGAGCACGCCGAGGATCGCGGCGTGCCCCACCGGCAGCACCTGGAAGAACCACAGCGGCCCGAGCATCGCGCCGGCGACCGCGCCGATCAGG
>JAJRXN010000022.1 GCA_024276295.1 Acidobacteriota bacterium | reverse complement strand
GTCAGCGGGTCTCCTTCGTCCCAGGCCCCGGCCGCCTCGACGAAGCCGACCAGGCCGACCCGCAGCAGCCGCAGGACGTACCACGGCGTGAAGAACCGGTGCTCGAGGTTGAGCAGGATCCGGCGCGAACCGGCGAACGAGCGCGAGGCGTAGGCCCGCGCGCCCTTGTCGCCGCCGACGAGAAAGCGGTACGGCCCTTCGAGTTCGCTGCCGATCGAGACGACCAGCCGGCCGAACAGGGACTGCAGCGGGGCCGGCTTGACGAGGTACCCCAGCTCGATCTCGCCGATCCGGGCGTAGGAATCGCCGTCCAGCCAGCGGCCGGACCAGCCGGCGCGGGCGAAGACGAAGTGACCCCGGCCGACCTCGAACGTACGGCGGCCGGCGATGAAGATCTGCATCCCCTCGTCGTCCGACCAGGCCCTGTCGGCCAGCCACAGGCCGGCGACGAAGCGGTCGCCGACGTCGAGGTCCTCGATGCGCCGCGCCGAGTTGTAGAAGCTGACCTCGCGGAAGTCGACCCGCTGCCAGTCGGCCTCGAGGGCCAGGAACGTCTGGCGGCGATCGAGCGGACGCAGGTCCGGACGGGCGATCGTCCCGCCGTTGCCGACCGGAGCCCAGGTGTCGCGCTGGTGCGTGAACCCGCCGAGCAGACGCCAGACCCGGTCGCCGACCAGGCCGCGGGGGGACCAGCCGGCACGGAACGCGATCTCGCGGCGGTCGAGCGCATAGCGGTCGACCTCGACGGCCCGGGGGCAGGGACCGTCGCCGTCGCCGCCGCAGTCGTAGACCTTCTCCTCGCGCCGGTCCTCGAGGGCCAGCGCCCGGATCGCCCAGCGCTCGTCGAGCCGCCAGAACGGCCGGCTGATCTCGGCCAGCCGCGAGCGCCCGTCCGAATTGCTGCTGTCCTCGAGCGCCAGCCGCCAGTGCGAATGGCCGATGGCGGGGTTCTCGTAGGCGAACGTCCGCTCGACGCGGTCCTGGTCCGAGCGGCGCTCCCAGGACAGCCGGCTCCCGGTGCCGAACAGGTTGCTCTCGAGGATGCGGAAGACCTTCTTCTCGGCGCCGCCGAGGCTGCTGAACGAGAACCGCAGCCGGGTCGACCAGACGTCCTGGACGCGGACCAGCACGTCGACCACGTCGCCCCGCCGGGCGAGGACGCGGACCCAGACGTCCTGGACGAACGGCCAGGCGCGCAGTTCGCGGGCCGCCTCCTCGAGCGCTTCCGGGTTGCACGGGTCGCCGGGGTGGATCGTCAGCAGACTGCGGATCGTGCTCTCGCGAGTGAGCATCGGGCGGTGGAGCAGGTTGACGAAGCGGAAGACCGGGCGGTTCTCCTCGGGGAGGGAGGGGTCGAACACGTTGACCCGCTCGACGCGGATCTCGCCGATCCGGGTTCCCGGCGGGCACGTCGCCCGTTCTCCGGCCACGGCGGCGTGCGGGATCCCCGGAAGGATCGCCAGCAAGACCAGGAGCGGAAGCGACGAGCGCAGCGGCATCGCGAACAATCTATAGCCCGGAGCAGCGGCCAGGCCCCCGGGCGGACGGGCGCCCCGTCAGAGTTCGCGGATCTCCCCGATCATGCGCCCCGGCCCCTCGATCGTGAGCAGACCGAAGCAGCGCGCGGCACCCGGGCCCATCCCGCGCACGCTGCCCGGGCTGAGAAACAGCGTGCCGCCGACCCACGTCACCGAGGAGAGCGGCGGATGGCCGAACACGATCGCGTCGGGCGGGTCGCGCTCGAGCCGAACCCGGATCGGCGCGATCGGATCGGTCGGACTGCCGATCAGGTTGGTCAGCAGCACGCGCGCGCCGCCGAGTTCGAGATCGAGTGCGTCGACCAGGGCATCGCCGAAGGCGACGAAGTCATCCTGGCTCGGCACGGCGTCGACCGGCGCGATCGCGCGCAGCTCCTCGAGGACCTCGAGGGCGCCGATGCCGCCGGCGTGCAGGATCCGGTCGACGCCGGCGATCCCCTCGAGCAGCGCCGGGGGCAGGCCGCGCGGCGTGTCCGCGACGACGCCGACCCGCAGCGGTCGCGTCGTGCCGCTCACCGGGAGCCCCCGCCGTCCCGAGCGGTCGCGTCGAGCAGCCAGCGGCCGTAGGCGTCGTGGACCGCATCGACCGGCAGCGCGACGACCTCGGGGACCTCGTAGGGGTGCGCGTCGACGAGCCGCTCGCGCAGCGGCTCGAACAGCGCGTCGCGGGTCTTGACGATCAGCAGCAGCTCGCCGTCCTCCTCGATCGTCCCCTTCCAGCGGTAGATCGAGGTCAGCGAGGGCACGATGTTCACGCACGCCGCGAGCCGCGCCTCGACCAGCAGTCGCGCCAGGTGCCGCGCGGTCTCGGCGTCGGGAACGGTGCAGAGCACGACGACCAGCCCGGATGCGCCCATCGATCCTCCCCGGGGGATCGTGCAGTGCGCTAGACTTGAGCGACTGCGCGCCCCGCGGAGCGATTATGCCCGAGGCGGCGGGGATGGCGGCGGCCGCGGCGGGGCAGTAGGCGCAGGGTGTACGGAAGGAGCGTCACGATGCCTGAGATCACGGGAGTGTTCGGTCGCGAGGTGCTCGATTCACGCGGCAATCCGACGGTCGAGGTCGACGTCACGATCGACGACGACATCCTCGGTCGTGCGGCGGTCCCGTCCGGGGCCAGCACCGGCAGTCGCGAGGCGCTCGAACTGCGTGACGGCGAGCCGGGGCGGTTCGGCGGCAGGGGCGTGCTCAAGGCGGTGCGCCACGTCAACGAGATCCTCGGTCCGGCGATCGAGGGCTACGATCCGACCGACCAGCGCGTGATCGACCAGATCATGATCGAACGGGACGCGACGCCCTCGAAGCGCAACCTCGGGGCCAACGCGATCCTCGGCGTCAGCATGGCGGTGGCCCGGGCCGCGGCCAGCATCACCGGTCAGCCGCTGTATCGCTATCTCGGCGGCGTCGGAGCGCACCTGCTTCCGTGTCCTCAGTTCAACATCCTCAACGGCGGCGCCCATGCGGACAACAACGTCGACATCCAGGAGTTCATGATCCTCCCGGTCGGCGCCGAGACGTTCGCCGAGGCGGTGCGGTTCGCCGCCGAGACCTACCACGCGCTCAAGGCGGTGCTCAAGGAGAAGGGCCTCGGCACCGGCGTCGGCGACGAGGGGGGCTTCGCGCCGAACCTGTCGTCGAACCGCGAGGCGCTCGACCTGATCCTGGCCGCGATCGAGAAGGCCGGCTTCCGGCCGGGAGAGGACATCGAACTCGCCCTCGACGTCGCGGCGAGCGAGCTGCGGACCGAAGGCGGCTATCGCCTCGAGGGCGAGGGGCGCACGCTCGACGCCGGCGAGATGGTCCGCTTCTACGAGGAGCTGCTCGACGCGTATCCGATCGTCTCGATCGAGGACGGGCTGGCCGAGGACGACTGGGACGGCTGGAAGGCGATGACCGAAGCCTTGACCGATCGGGTGCAGCTCGTCGGCGACGACATCTTCGTGACCAACCCCGAGATCATCGGCGAGGCGATCAGGAAGGGGGTGGCGAACGCGGTGCTGATCAAGCTCAACCAGATCGGCACGGTCAGCGAGACCCTCGACGCGATCACGATGTCGGTGGCCGCCGGCTACGGCGCGGTGATCAGCCACCGTTCGGGCGAGACCGAAGACACGTTCATCGCCGACCTGGCCGTCGCCAGCGGCGTCGGCCAGATCAAGACCGGTGCGCCGTGCCGGACGGAACGGGTCGCCAAGTACAACCAGCTCATGCGCATCGAGCAGGACCTGGCCGACGCCGCGGTGTTCGCCGGACGCCGGCCCTACGGCGGCTGAGGGGCGCCGGCGGGCGGACGAGAGGGGATCGACGCGGTGGCACAGCGCAAGGACCGGCAGCGTGGCCGCGCGGGCGCGAAGCCCGCGGGCGAGGGGACCGGTCCGCCTCTCGAGCGCGTCGGGAGGGTCGGGCTCGGCATCGTCGTCCTGCTCGCCTGGGTCTACGCCCTGTTCGGCGGCGAAGGGCTGCTTCGCCAGTGGGAACGTCACCGCGAACTCGAGCAGGTCCGCGCCCGCCTCGCCGCGGAACGGCAGCGGACCGAATCGCTGCGCGAGCGCGTCGAGGCGCTCGGCGGCGATGACCTGGCAATCGAGCGCGAGATCCGGC
>JAJRXN010000322.1 GCA_024276295.1 Acidobacteriota bacterium | reverse complement strand
GGGGCTCGCGACGGGGCTGGCCCTGGCCGTGCCGACGGTGATCGGTCTGTGGAAGGGGATCGGCTCGGTCGTCACGCCGGCCCTGCTGCTGCCGCTGGCGGGCGGCTTCCTGCCGCGGCTGCGGGCCGGCCGGCGGGCGACGATGCTGTCGATCCTCTGCTCGGCGGGACTGGCGGGCGGGTGGGTGGTCACCGGCGCCCTGCGACAGGCGGCGCCCCTGTTCGGAATCGAGCCGATCCTCCCGGCGCTGGCGGTCTCGGTGGCGTTCCACCTGCCGGCCTGGCTGCAGGGGGGTGTGATCTCCGGCCATGTGGCAAACTCGGCGGTCGAGGGCGATCAGTCGGAGGGCCGGCCGCCGGGAGTCCTGTCATGACGCGGACACGCAGAGAGTTCCTGATCGAAACGGCCGCCGCGGCGACGGGTGCGGTGCTGCTTCCCGCGGGCTGGGCGGCGGAGGGCGTCGCCCCGCCGTTCCGGCCGCTGCGCCGTGACGTGGGGCTGTTCGTCGGGCGCGGCGGGACCGCCGGCTGGCTCGCCTCGCGCGAGGCGCTGGTGGTCGTCGACAGCCAGTTCCCGGACAGCGCCCGTTCGTGTCTCGAGGCGGTGACGACCCGCTCGGGCCGACCGAGGCTCGACGCGCTGATCAACACGCATCATCACCTCGACCATGTCGCCGGCAACGAGGTCTACCGTCCGGTCACGGCACGGATCGTGGCCCACGAGAACGTCCCGGGACTGCAGAAGAAGGCGGCGAGCACGCTCGAGGAGCCGCGCGAGCAGACATACGCCGACACCACGTTCTCGAAGACCTGGCGGCTCGATCTCGGGGGCGAGGTCGTGAGCCTGTCCCACCATGGCCCGGCGCACACCGGGGGCGACGCGATCGTGCACTTCGAACGGGCGAACGTCGTGCACCTCGGCGATCTGGTGTTCAACCGCTGGTATCCGTTCATCGACCGGGAGGGCGGGGCATCGGTCCGCAACTGGATCGCCGTCCTCGACAGGGTGATGGCGGACGCTTCCCGGGACGCGATCTTCGTCTTCGGACACGGCAAGCCCTCGTTCGGCGTGACCGGCACCGTGGCCGATGTCCGGGTCCAGCGGGACTACCTCGAGGCGCTGCTCGGGCACGTTCGCCGGGCGATGGCCCGGGGCGCCGGTCGCGAGGAGACGATCTCGGTCGAAAGCCTCCCCGGGTTCGGCGACCACGAGCGCGTCTCCGATCGGCTCAGTCTGCGCGCGAATCTCGAGGCCGCGTGGGACGAACTGGCGGGCTGAGGGCGCGGGGAGCGCCCCGCGAAAAGTGGCTCGATCCGCGTGGTCAGCCGCCGCTCGTTGCAGTATGCTCCCGCCCCGTCTGACGGCGGAGCGTTCGCCGAGCCGGCTGCCGCACTGCGGCGCGACTGCCGGCGGGACGACGTGGAAGGAGAGAGGTCATGCAGACCCGGGCCTGGGTGTGGGGAAGTCTGCTCGTCGCGCTGTTCGTGGCAGCGCCGGCGATGGCGGAGAAGGGGGACAAGACGATCCGCGTCGGCGTGAGCAATTTCCGGCCGAGCGGCGAGTACACGACGCGGGAGAGCCAGGAAGTCCGCGATCCGGTCTTCCAGCGACTGACGCTGACCGACTCCGAGATGACTCTCGGCGGCGACAGCGCGACGTCGTTCTTCGTCTCGGCCGAGTGGCAGTTCACGAACATCCTCGGGATCGAGCTGATGCTCGGTTCGTACGATGTCGACATGAACGGCCAGCTCGAGGAGCGCGTGCGGGAGTTCGACGTCCGCCGCCCGCCGGGCCGACTGCTGTCCGACACGACGACCCGCTCCCGTCCGACCGGCAGTCTTTCGGTGCAGGTCGCGATGGTGTCGCTGTACGTCCACAACCGGTTCGACAGGTTCGAGCTGTTCCTCGGACCCCAGGTCGGCATCGTCCGGTACAGCGACTTCGTTCTCGATGGCGAGACCATCGACGTCTCCGACGACTCCCCGGCGTTCGGCTGGTCGGTCGGCGGGATCTGGCACCTGGGCGAGGCGAAGCGCTGGAGCGCGTTCTTCAACGTGCGCTACATCAAGACGCTGGCCGAGTCCGAGATGCCGAACTTCTCGGACAGCACCGTCAACATCGATCCGTACATCATCAACTTTGGCGCAGGATTCACCTTCTAGCCCCGGCCGAGGACCGGGATCAGGCCGCCGCGGACCGAGCGGTTGGCGGGGGATGCCAGGAACGCGACCGCCTCGGCGATCTCCTCCGGGGCGACCCAGGTGGCGTGGTCGGCGTCCGGCATCGCGGCCCGGTTGGCGGGCGTGTCGATGATCGACGGCACGACGGCATTGACCCAGATCCCCTCCGGGGCGAGTTCCTCGCCGAGGGCGATCGTCAGGGCGGCCACGGCCGCCTTGGCGGCCGCGTAGGCCGCCATCGAGGCGCCCCGTCTCGGGTCGAGGGCCGTCTGGGCGGCGACGTTGACGATCCGGCCGAGTCCTTCCCGGCCCGGCCGGCGCGGCTGCCGCCGGAAGGCGCGGACCGCCTCGCGGCAGCACAGGAAGCAGGTGGTGGCGTTCGTTTCGTGCAGGCCGCGCCACGAGGCGAGGCTCGTCCGGTCGATCGAGGCGATCTCGAAGCCCCCGGCGAGATGGACCGATGCCCACAGGTCGTCGCAGCGCTCATAGAGATCGCACACCGCCCGTTCGTCGGTCAGGTCGATCGAGGGCAGGAGTTCGAGCCGCTCCGCGTCGGGCTGCGAGAAGGCCGATCCGGCCGGCCGGCTCCGCATGGGAACGACCACGCGGGCTCCTTCGGCGAGCAGGCGGGCGACGACGGCGCGGCCCAGCGCTCCCGCTCCACCCGTGACGACGATCCGGCGGCCTGCAAGCTCCGCGCTCATGGATGCTCCCTCCACGCGCTGCCCGGCACGGCGAGCCTGCGGCGTGGCAGCCTCCCGATCGGGCGCGACACCGCGGTGCCGGTTCCGGCAATATAGCCCGTGCGGCCCTCCGGAGGCGCGGCCGCCGGGGTCTCCCGGTGATCGAACGACGCTGCGGAATCCATGAGCGCCCGATGCTCGCGGCCCGCGAGCTGCCGGATGGCAGGGCGGGGACCGCGTCCGGCAGCCGGACCGGTCAGCGCCGGGCGGGTGGGGGATCATGTCTCCCGTCATGAGTCGAGCCCGGGCCGCCGGGCGGCTGGTCCGGCTCGCCGGCCTGCTGGGCACGCGCTACGTGGCGCTGCGCCGTGCCCAGCGCCACGCGAAGCGCGATCTGGCGGCGCGCCGCCGCATCGGCACCGAGCACTTCCAGGCGTTCGCGACCCGCTGCCTCGAGGTCATCGGCGCCCGGGTAGATGTCTCCGGGCGGCCCCCGACGGGACCGGGCCTGCTCGTCTCGAATCACGTCAGCCATGTCGACATCCTGGTGCTCGCCTCGCTCGCCCGGCCGGTCTTCGTCGCCAAGGCGGAGGTGGCGCGCTGGCCGCTGATCGGGCATCTGGCGCGGACCGTCGGGACCGTCTTCGTCGAGCGGGCGCATCGGCGGACGCTGCCGCGGATGCTCGAGGAACTGGAAGCCGCCGTGGAGGCGGGTCCGAGAGTCGTGCTGTTTCCGGAGGGAAGGACGACCGACGGCGAGCGGGTCCTGCCGTTCCGTCCGGCGCTGCTGGAAGTCGCCGCGCGGACGGGCTGTGAGGTGCACCCGGTCGCGCTGCGCTACCGCACGGGGCCGGGCATGCCGCCGGCACGCAGCGCGATCGCGTGGTGGGCCGACACCACGCTTGCCGGTCACGCCTGGCGCCTGCTCCAGCTCCCGGAATTCTCGGTGCGGGTGACGTTCGGCGCGGCTCCGCTCTGCGGACGGGAACGCAAGCCGCTGGCACGGCGCCTCCATGCAGCGGTGAGCGAGATGTGGAACGACGACGCGCAGGGCGCGCCGGCGCCACGGAGCGTGCGTGGCGGCCAGCGCGTTCCCTGAATGCGCGGACGGACGGGACGGACGGTGTGCGCTACGGCGCGTCGGGACTCGGCGTCTCGACGGCGGGCTTGGCCGCCTCTTCCGCGAGGATGTCGAGCAGCTCGACCTCGAATACCAGCGTCGCGTTCGGGCCGATGCGGGGCGGGGCGCCGCGCTCGCCGTAGGCGATGTCGGCCGGGCAGACCAGCCTGGCCTTGCCGCCGACCTTCATCTTCTGCAGTCCTTCGGTCCAGCACTTGATCACGCGGTTGAGCGGGAACTCGACGGGCTCGCCGTTCTCGTACGAGCTGTCGAACACCGTCCCGTCGCGCAGGGATCCCTTGTAGTGGACCTTGACGCGGTCGCTGGCTGTCGGGCTCGCTCCGCTTCCGGGTTCGATCTCGAAGTAGATCAGTCCGGAGTCGGTCTTCTCCGCGCCGGGTGCGCTGGCCATCTCCGCGAGAAAGCGCTTGTTCGCGGTCGTCGAGCGCTGCTGCGCGAACTGCTGGATCCTGGGTCCCCACTCCTCGAGGTTGACCTTCGGCTCCCGACCGAGCACGCCGTCGGCGAGTCCCGCCTGGACCTGCGGCAGGTCTTCCGCAGTCAGGGCGACGGGGGCGAGGTTTCTCGCGACGAGCAGGCCGAGCGCGTAGAGGATCTTCTCGTCGTCCGTGGCGGGGGCTTGCGTCTCGGCCAGGACGGTGGGGGCGGCGCACAGCGCCAGAAGCAGGGTGGACATCACGATCGTCCGCACGGGGTCTCCTTCCGACTCTCAGCATCGAGTCGCAGGAGGATAGCAGCGCGGGCCGGACGGGGCACGCGGCGTCTCCGTCGCCGCCGCCCGGCCCGCCCGGTGCTGGAAACCGTCGCCGGCAGCGCCGATAATGACGCGTCCGTCCGGCGCCGGCGGAGTGGCGCCTTTTCGGAAGTCACCGTCTGTCAAGGAGTTTCCGTGGCGAAGAAGACCGTCGTCTACGACGAGAGCGCGATCAGGACGCTCGATGCGCTCGAGCACATCCGGCTGCGTCCGGGGATGTACATCGGGCGGGTCGGGGACGGTTCCCACCCGAGCGACGGGATCTACGTCCTGCTCAAGGAAGTGATCGACAACGGGGTCGACGAGTTCATCATGGGGGCCGGCCGCAGGATCGAGATCCGGCACGACGGCGCGCGCGTCGAGGTCCGGGACTACGGCCGTGGCATTCCGCTCGGCAAGGTGATCGACTGCGTTTCCCGGATCAACACCGGCGGCAAGTACAACGACGACGTGTTCCAGTTCTCGGTCGGTCTCAACGGCATCGGCACCAAGGCGGTCAACGCCCTCTCGGCGAAGTTCGAGGTCTGCAGCTGGCGTGACGGCCGCTGGGTCCGAGCGCGTTTCGAGCGTGGGGAACTTGTCGAGCAGAAGAAGGGGCGCGATCCGGGCGCGCGGTCCGGGACGCTGGTCGGTTTCGAGCCGGACCCGGAGGTCTTCGGCGACTACCGGTGGCGTGACGAGTTCGTCACCCGCCGGCTGCGGTACTACGCCTACCTCAACCGTGGTCTGACGCTGGTCTACAACGGCGAGAAGTTCCGCAGCACCGGAGGCCTGCAGGACCTGCTGCGCGAGGAGATCGGGGATCTCGAGCCGCTGTACGACATCGTGCACTGCACGCTCGAGCGGCTGGAGTTCGCGTTCACGCATACGCGGAACTACGGCGAGAACTACTACTCGTTCGTCAACGGGCAATACACCAACGACGGCGGAACGCACCAGAGCGCGTTCCGCGAAGGGCTGCTCAAGGGGATCAACGAGTTCGCCGGGCGGAGCTACGCGCCGGCGGACGTGCGGGACGGCATCGTCGGAGCGATCTCGATCAAGCTCAAGGATCCGGTCTTCGAGAGCCAGACCAAGAACAAGCTCGGCTCGACCGAGGTCCGGAGCTGGATCGTGCCGGCGGTCAAGGATGCGGTGCTGATCTGGCTGCATCGCCATGAACGGACGGCGCGGCGCCTGCTGGAGAAGGTCCAGGCCAACGAGCGACTGCGCAAGGAGCTGTCGGCGATCCGCAAGGAGGCCAAGGCGCGCGAGAAGAAGACCGCGATCCGGATTCCGAAACTGACGGACTGCAAGATCCATCGCCAGGACCGCCACCGGCGGGCCGAGGAAACGAGTCTGTTCCTGACCGAAGGCGACTCCGCGGGCGGTTCGATGATCCAGGCCCGCGACGTCGACACGCAGGCCGTGTTCACGCTCAAGGGAAAGCCGCTCAACTGCTTCGGGCTCAAGCGCGACGCGATCTACCGCAACGAAGAGCTGTACAACATCATGCGCGCGCTCGGGATCGAGGATTCGGTCGACAATCTGCGCTACGAGCGGGTCGTGATCGCCACGGATGCGGACGTCGACGGGATGCACATCCGCAACCTGCTGCTGACGTACTTCCTGCGCTATTTCGAGGAACTCGTCACGCGGGGACACCTGCACATTCTCGAAACGCCGCTGTTTCGCGTGCGCAACGCGAAGCAGACGATCTACTGCTACAGCGAGGCCGAGCGCGACGAGGCGGTCTCGCAGCTCGGGCGGGCCGAGGTCACCCGGTTCAAGGGGCTGGGCGAGATCTCTCCACGCGAGTTCAAGCAGTTCATCGGCGACGGGATGCGGCTCGTGCAGGTCGCGCCACGTTCGTTGAGCGAGGTGCAGAAGTCGCTCGAGTTCTACATGGGGAAGAACACCCCCGAGCGGCGGCGCTTCATCGAAGACAACCTGATCACCGACATCGCATGAGGGTAGGATGAGCTTCGTCGAACCGGTGATGCGGCGCAACTTCCTCGAATATGCCAGCTACGTCATCGTCGATCGCGCGATCCCGGACCTGCGCGACGGTCTCAAGCCGGTCCAGCGCCGCATTCTGCACACGCTGTTCACGATGGACGACGGTCGCTTCCACAAGGTCGCCAACGTGATCGGCGAGACGATGAAGCTGCATCCGCACGGGGATGCGTCGATCGGCGACGCGCTGGTCGTGCTGGCGAACAAGGACTACTTCATCGAGAAGCAGGGCAACTTCGGCAGCATCCTGACCGGGCATCCGGCGGCGGCGGCGCGCTACATCGAGTGTCGGCTGACGCCGCTGGCACGGGAGGCGCTGTTCAACCCGCGGCTGACCGAGTGGCAGCCGAGCTACGACGGGCGGCGCCAGGAGCCGCTCGCCCTGCCGGCCAAGCTGCCGGTCGTGCTGCTGCTGGGGACGGAGGGGATCGCGGTCGGGATGTCGACG
>JAJRXN010000321.1 GCA_024276295.1 Acidobacteriota bacterium | reverse complement strand
GCCCTCGGCCTGGTCCTGCTGGCCCTGGTGGTGACCGGACTGACCGCCACCGCCTCGGTCGCCTGGTCGCGGGCGCGCGACCGGCTCGCGCCCCCCGTCGCGCGCGCCGCCGAGGCGCCGTCCCCGCTCGTCGTCCTCGGATGGGATGGCCTGGGACGCGACCTGGCGCGTGGTCTGGCGCGGGACGGCTCGCTCCCCTGGCTCGGGAGGCTCTCCGAGGCAGGGGCGCTGTTTCCGATCGAGCCGCTCGACGGCGTGCACCCGGTCGCCCAGTGGACCAGCGTCGCCACCGGCTGCCCGCCGGAGATCCATGGCGTGCTCGGGGCCGAACTGGCGAGCCTGCGGGGCACCGAGGCTCCCGCCCCCCGGGGCGGCCTCGCGCGCGGTCCGCTCGCGCTTCTCGAGCGGCTGTGGCCGACGCGACGGCGGCCGCTGCGGGCCGGCATGCGCGATCGTCCCGCCGTCTGGGAGATCACGGCCGACGCGGTGCGCACGGCGGTCATCGGGTGGTGGGGGACCTGGCCGGCGAGTTCACCGGGCCGTGCCGGCGGCTACGTGGTCAGCGACGGGGCTCTGGTCGCCCTGCGCAGCGGGGGGGGCCCGGGGCGCGCGATCTGGCCGGAGGCGTTCGGGGCGTCCCGCGCGGCGCGATGGCTCGAGGCCGCCCACGGTCGGGCGCAGGCCGAGGTGCCCGGGGACGACGAGGACGCCGCGCTCGCCCGCGAGGCGCTGGTGATCGACCTGTTCGCGCTCGAGGCGCTCGCCGAGGTGCTCGAGGATCCGGACCTCGGCGCGGCGTTCGTGTACCTCCCGGGCCTCGACGTGCTGCGCGAACGCTGGCACCGGCGGGGCGTGGACACGTTCGCGGTGCTCGAGGGGGTACGGCGGCATGCCCGCGTGGTCGGCGAGGCGATCGAACGTGCCCTGGCCCGCGCCGGGGGGCGCACGCCGCTGCTCGCCCTGGCCGCACTTCCGGGCCGGGTCGGGCTGCCCCCGGGAATCGGGGCCCTGGCGGGATCAGGAGAGGCGAGGCGCACGGTACGGACCCTCGGGCGGGGGGGCGCCACGTCGATTCCCGTGACCCGCCTGGCGGGCCTGTGGCTCGCGCTCGGCGGGTTCACGGTCGACGACCGGCTCTGCGAGGCGGACGCCGCGGAACTGGCTGGGTGGACTGGCCTGGACGTCGAGGTGAGCCGCACGGCGGCGCGGCCCGCGGAACCGGGCATCGGTGGCCAGGAACTCGAACCGGAGCTGTACGACCGGCTGCGCAGCCTCGGCTACGTGGACTGACGCGGGCGCCGGACGGCGCAGGTCGCGGACGATCAATCTGGAAGATCTTGTCTAGATTCGCCGGGCGTCGTAGATTGGCAGCCTGGTGCGAAAGGAGCGCAGGATGACGACCGGAGAAGGAGCGCCGGCTGCCGGGCAGGCGGTCTGGCGCCGGAACCCCGAGATCACGCTGACCCGCTTCGGCGAGGAGGGGCTTCTCGTCGTGCCTCGGGCCGCGCTGCAGGCGGTGCTCAACGCCTCGGCGACCCGCGTCCTCGAACTCGTCGACGGCCGGCGTTCGGTCGCGGAGATCGCGGATCTCCTGGCGGGCGAGTTCGACGGGCCGGAACGCGACGAACTGATCCGGGACGTGACGGAGATCCTGGTCGATCTCCACGGGCGGGGCGCGGTCGAACCGCTGTCCGCGGGCTGAACGCCGGGCGCGCCCTGCGCGGGAGAACCGATGGCCACCAACATGATCGCCAAACTGATGGATCGGGCGTATGCGCAGAAGCGTCCGGTCACGGCCCAGTTCGAGCTGACGTACAAGTGCAATCTGCTGTGCTCGTTCTGCTACAACGCGCCGCGCGAGCGACTCGAACTCGACGGGGACGGCTGGATCGAGGCGCTCGACAAGTGCCGCGGCGCCGGCTCGTACAACGTGATCCTGACGGGCGGCGAGCCGATGGTGCACCGCGACTTCTGGCGCATCGCCGAGGCGGTGCGCGAGCGCGGAATGGTGCTCAAGACCTACACCAACGGCGTGCTGCTGGCCGACCCGGACAAGGCGCGGCGTTACGCCGATCTCGCTCCGTTCGACACCGAAATCAGCCTTCACGGGGCACGCGCCGAGGTGCACGACCGGCTGACCGGGATCCGGGGCTCGTTCGACAGGCTGCTGGCGGCGCTGGAGAACCTCGCCCGCGTGGGGGTGAAGGTGACGCTCAAGACGCCGATCACCCGGCTGAATCAACACGAGCTGCACGATGTCGAAGCGCTGGCGGGCCGCTTCGGCTACGGCGTCACGTTCGACACGAACATCCTGCCCACGGACGACGGCGACATGAATCCGCTGTCGCTCGCGCCGGATCCGGACGTGCTGGCGCAGTTCTTCGTGGACAAGGTCCGCCGCGGGGAGCGGACGCTGACCCCGCGCCCCGTCGAAAAGATGAAGCACAACTGCGGCGTCGGGCGAACCGTGCTGACCATCGACCCCTACGGGGAGGTCTACCCCTGCATCGCTTTCCGGAGGTCGCTCGGAAACATCCTGGAGATCCGCGATCTCGACGCGCTGTGGCAGGGACGGGACGGCCAGCACAGCGAGGTCCTCGACTATGTACGAACCATTGCGGACGAAGTCCCGCGCCGGACACTCGGTCCGCACGAGGAAG
>JAJRXN010000320.1 GCA_024276295.1 Acidobacteriota bacterium | reverse complement strand
TGTCAGCCTCGTCTTCGACGACGGCCAGCCGCGCCGGGACCGCTTCGGGCGGCTGCTGGCCTACGTCGAGACCGACGAGGGAGAGGACCTCGGCGCGGTGCTGCTCGAGCGCGGCCTGGCGCGCGTGCTGCGGCGCTACGAATTCGAGCGCAAGGAGCGCTACCTCGAGGTCGAGCGTCGCGCGCGCGAGCACGGCGCGGGCATGTGGGCCGACGACGGCCTGGCCGAGGTCCGCTGGCTTCTCGAACGCGGGACGACGGCGCTCCGCGTGCTGCCGATGACCGGCGGGCGCTACGCGGTGCTGGCGGGGGACCGGGCCAGGGCAGGGGTTGCTGGCCGGGCGCTGTCGGACGCGCTGTGGGCCGCCCGTCGCGCCCAGGGACTCGCCGCGCGCGATGCGGCCGCCGCCGGGCGGATCCTCGACGAGGCCGGATTCCGGCCGCTCGGACGCGTTCCGGCCGCCCGCTGAGGCGCCGGGCCGCGATCAGCGCGACGGGGGCGTTCCGAGCAGGTCGTCCGCCAGACCCTCGTCGAGACCGCGCTCGACGATCGGCGTGCCGTCGAGCGTGGCGAGGTCGGCCTGCGAGAGGTCCAGCCGCGGCGCGAACGCTTCGCGGAGGAACCGCCACGCCAGCACCTGTGGATCACCGGGCGCGCGGCCGAGCAGATCGGCCGCCGGGCCGTCGGTCGCCGCCTCCGGTGCGGCGGCGCACGAGAGCAGCGTTCCTCCGGGTGCGGCCAGGCAGACCCGCTCGCCGACCGCGGCGACCGCGAACGGGCTGGTCGGGTCGCGGGCGAAGCGGGGCGAATCGAGGGCGAGCCGTGCGGCGCGGGCGGCCACGGGGTCCGCTCCGGAGACCGCGAGCGTCGCCGGCAGGGGCAGCGCAAGGCGGCGCAGCAGACCCGGGTCGCTCGAGAGCACCTCGTCGTACAGGGCGACCGCCTCGGCATCGAGACGGCCCGCCCGGCGCAGCGCATCCGCCATCCGGGCCGCCAGGCGGGTGCGCAGCAGCACGTCGGCGGCGGGCAGCAGTGCGCGGGCGCGTCGGCCCTCGGCAAGGCAGCGCCCGGTGTCGCCCCGCAGCCATGCGGCCTCGGTCGCCAGGGCCGCCAGACGGCCGTTCCAGACGTCGGCCGGCATCCGTTCGGGGTCGGGCGGCTGGCTTGCCAGGTCGGCGATCAACGCCAGCGCCGGGCCGGCCCCGAACAGTTCGATCGCGTCCGGATAGAGCCAGCCCGGGACATCGAGCTGGAGGCCCGGCGCGTCGGTCAGCGTCAGCACGGGGCGCAGGCCGCCCGCGAGCAGGAGGGGCCGGACCCGCCGCCCGGACGACCAGCCGAGCACCCGGTGTCGCTGCGCGTCGAGCCACAACAGCGGCCGGCGGAGCGCGGACGCGAGGCCCGCGGCTTCCCGCGCGTGCTCGGCCAGCGTGATCCGGATCCGGCGGTCGAGCAAGGCGTTTTCGGCGCGCAGCTCGGCGTCCGAGCCGGAAAGGTGGGAGGTCCGGTCCGGGCGCATCAGCGCGCGTCGGGACGCCGCCAGGGCGCGCTCCGGATGTCCGGCGGCCAGCAGCAGTTCGGCGGCGGTGACCAGGTTCTGCGCCTGCTGATGCTGACCGAGCCGGGCCGGGAGCCGGCGCGCGAGGTCCATCATCGAGCGCGCGGCCTCGGCCGCCTCGCCGAGCCGGCCCTCGAGCACGTACACGGTGACGATCTGGCGCCAGGGGTTGGCGTATGGGTCGGGATCGCGGACCGCCTCGAGCAGGTAGTCCTCGGCCTCCTCGTAGCGGCCGATCTCCATCGCGGCGAGGGCGGCGTTGCTCAGCGAGAGACTCGGAACGCTGTAGACCTCGCGTGCGCTCTCGAGCATCTCGAGGCACGCCGGATAGCCGTCCATCGCGCACAGGCCGTTGCGGGCGACGAGCACGTCGAGCCGCTCTCCGGAGGCGATCGCGCGCGCGGCGGCCGCGCGGGCCTCGTCGATCCGGCCGAGCTTCATCAGCGGCCAGACCTCGAAGCTCTCGGTGTCCCAGCCGTACTCGTCGCGGAAGCGCCGGTACGAGGCCAGCAGCTCCTCGTTCATCCCGAGATCGGACAGCGCCTGGACCTCGCGCCAGAGCACCTCCTCGTGCCATGCCTCGCGGCCGGCGAGCACGCGGCCGTCCTCGTCCTCGAGCAGAGCCCGCGCCCGCCGCGCGTAGCGCAGCGCCAGCGGAACGTTGCCCTCCCCGTCATGCAGCGCGACCGCCAGCGCGTAGAGCGCCGGAACGGAGTCGGGCCGCGTCTCGAGGATGCCGCTGGCGATCTCCCGGGCCCGGACGAAGCGCCCCTGGTCGAGTGCTTCGAGCGCGAGCCGCTCCTCGCCGTCGGCCGGCAGGCCGGCAGTCCCCGCGAGCACGCCGGGAGCCGGCGCGACCAGGCAGGTGAGGGCCAGCAGGAGCGACGGGAGAAGGTGGCGGGGGCGCATGGTCGCGATTATCGAGCCGCGCGCCCGCGCGCGGCCACCGCGTGGGACGGAGAGGTTCGGGACACGCAGCAGAGCCGCCGGCCCCGAGGGGCCGGCGGCTCGCGGAGAGAGAGATTGACCGGTGCGATCAGCCCGCGAGCCGTCCGGACGAGGCATCCGGGCGGTGCGGCGGGCCGTCAGCGGGAGGAGGCGGCAGCGGCCACCGACGTGGGCGGCTCGAGGCGATAAGGCGGGACCGTGGCAAGACCGCGGGCGACCTGCACGGGGCGCAGCCGCCGGAAGCTGGTCGCCGGGTCGTCGGAGCCGGGGTACGAGAACTGGATGCCGACGATGTGACGGAAACCGCGGGAGTCGTACTCGATGACGAGTGCCGGGCGCGAGCCCGTCGGCGGCACGCCGTAGGTCGAACGATCGCAGAGTGCCACCTGCCGGCCGTCGATCACGATCGCGACCATCGGGGTGGTCGTTCCGACATCGACGAGCTGGACCACGCCACCGCTCAAGAGCTGGTCACCGATGACCAGGGGTCCCTCGATGTGGGCGGTGTAGGTGGCGGCTCCGGCCATCGTGGTGAGAGCGAGAACCGAGACGAACAGAACGAAGCCCCCCGTCAAACTCTTGCGCAGCGCCTTCCCGAACATGTGTGTTCCTCCTTGCGGCGCGGCATCAAGCAAGGCCGGTGCCAGCCCCGGAAGACGGGAGCACGCACGATGGCGGGCAAAGATGAACGGCCGTTCAGGTGCGCGGTGACAGGCGCGGTCAGGAGGCAGGACAGGCTGTCCGACTCCGGGTCCCGAAGCCGGTCAGGAGCGGGTAAGGGTGCTGCGGGCCAGCGCTTCGAGCGGGCGCCCGATCGCTTCGCGGACCACCTGCGGAGCGTCGGCCGCCCCGGCGACGAGCATCAGCCGGTGCGCGAGCAGCGGCACGGCCAGCGCCTCGAGGTCGCTCGCGCCGACCCAGTCGCGGCCGGCGAGCATTGCGTGCGCCTGCAGCGCGGGCACGGCCTGGACGAGGGCGCGCGTGCTGACCCCGAGGGCGACGCGCGGATCGGAGCGCACCGCCCGGGCGATGTCGACCAGGCACTCCTGGAGCGGCCGCGCGACGTGGACCCCGGTCTCGATCGCGGTGCGGGCCGCCAGGACGTCGGCCTGACGCACCTTCGGTCCGCCCGCCAGGTCGGGGTGCAGCCGCTGCCGGAAGGTCGCCACGACCTCGAGTTCGGCGTCGCGGTCGATGTGGGTCATCGTGATCTTGAACAGGAAGCGGTCGAGCTGGGGCGCGGGAAGCGGAAACGTCCCGGCCATGCCGAGCGGATTCTGGGTCGCGATCACGAGGAACAGCTCGTCGAGCGGATGCGTGACGTTGTCGACGGTGACCTGCCGCTCGGCCATCGCCTCGAGCAGCGCGGACTGGACCTTGGGCGACGTGCGGTTGATCTCGTCGGCCAGCACGACGTGGGCGAACACCGGACCGGGCATGAACTCGAACACGCCGCGGTCGGGATCGAACACGGAGACGCCCGTGATGTCGGAGGGCAGCAGGTCCGGCGTGAACTGGATCCTCCGGAACGGCACGATGCGCCGCTCGTCGGGTTCCGCCTCGATCGCCTCGCCGAGGGCCCGGGCGAGGATCGTCTTGCCGGAACCCGGGTAGTCCTCGAGCAACACGTGACCGCCGGCAAGCAGCGCGATGATGATCCGGTCGATCACCTCGTCGCGGCCGAGGACCGCGTCGCGCAGCCGGCCACGCAGCGTCTCGGCGACGCTCCGGGCCCGGTCGAGATCCGGTCCGTCGGCAGGGGCGGGTTCCCGGTCGTGTTCAGGAGATTCCACGGCTGTCCTCGAAGGGGATTATCGGTCTCACCTGCTGTGCGTCCAGTTCCAGGGAAGCAGCATGCCGGTCACCGCGCGCGGCCGCCGGTGTCTTCGCACCTCGCGGCCGACCGCGCGAGTCAGTCGCCGGGCCCGACCGGCCGGAGCCGGGCGCTCGGCCCAGCACGACTCGAGGTGCAGCCGGGTCAGGGCGGGGAACGAGGGGGCGACCGTGGCGACGCGCCGGGCGAAGTCCTCCCGGCTCTCGGCGAAGCCGCGCGCGAGGCCCACGTCGGCGAGCCGGTCGAGGGCCGCACGGTAGGCCAGCCGCGCCCGGCGGTCGCGCCGGATCAGGTCGGGCGCGAGTCGGCGCCAGACCTTCGCCGCGTACCCGGCGAACAGCCACAGCGCCAGCATCGCGGCGAGCACCGTCAGCAGCGCCCGTGGACCGGGCAGCGACCAGCTTCCGGGCAGGTCGCGCGCCAGCACGTTCTTCTCGCCGCGGGCCATCTCGCCGAGCAGGCTCTGGAGGTCCATGTCCGGGGCCGGCATCGGGGGATCGAGAGACGGCGGGCTCGGGTCGACCGGTACCCACCCGACACCTTCGAGGTGGACCTCGGCCCAGGCGTGGGCGTCTCCGCTGCGCAGCAGCAGGGCCGAGCCACTCCCCCGGTTCCGCGACACGTAGGCGTAGCCCGCGGACACGCGGGCCGGCACGCCCGCGGCCCGCGCCAGGTAGGCCGCCGCGTGGGCGAGATGAACGCAGTAGCCGATCCGGTCGCCGAACAGGAACGAGGCCGTCGGGTCCTGCGCGGAGGCGTGTTCGGAGTGCAGCGAGTAGCGGGTGTTGCGTTCGAGCCAGATCGTCACCGCGAGCGCCCGCGCCCAGGGATCGTCGCGCAGTTCGGGCCGGATCATCGCCACGATCTTCTCGGCGAGCTGGGGATACCGGGGGTCGTCCGGCAACTCGAGATAGCTGCGGCGCACCTCGGGCGGCCAGTCCGGCGAGTCCGGGCGGTGACCGAAGAGTTCCTCCGCGCCGGCGGTCAGCACGAAGGACACCGTGCGGTAGGTGCGGCGGAACAGCGACGGGTCGGCGTTCTCGGCGGCGGCCACCTCCACGCCGTCGGCGAGCACCAGCGGCTGGAAGTGGTCGCGAAGCAGCGAAACGGTCGCCGGCACCCGTTCGCGCAGGGCGGCCCCGTCTGGTGGCGGACGACGGATCGGCACCGCGCCGGGAAAGCGCGGGAACAGATCGTCGTCGACGCCGGTCCGGAACGAGCGCACCAGGCGCCGGCCGTTGAAGCGCGAGAACGCGACCTGCCGGAAGTAGAGTACGCCGAGGGCCGGGTCGACGTCGTCGTGCAGCACGACCACGGCGACCGGCGTCTGGGCGCCGTCGGAGCTGTAGTCGTCGAGAAACGGCGCCGCCTCGGAATCCGCTCCGCCCGCCGTGCCGTCGGCCGGCCGGACCAGCCCGAGGGCCCGCCGGGAGCCGCCCTGCCGTCCCCCCTCGGCCGGACGCCGGCCGCCGCTGCCCGGCACGAGGCCGCGCTCGGTGCCCGGAGGGCCGGCGAGCGAGAGCGGATCGCGTTCCGAGAACGAGAACACGCCGAGGGCGGGGAACAGAAGCAGCAGCGCCGCCGAGGCGGCCAGCGCGGCGAGCAGGTGTCGCCACGGGTGGCGGCGTCCCGCGGGGCGGTAGAGCGCGAGCGTACCGGCGAGCGCGGCCGCGGCACCGGCCAGCCCGAGCAGGAATGCCGGGTGGTAGCCCTGGAGCCAGGCCAGGTCGCCGACGATCAACGGCCGGTTGATCGAACCTCCCCGGTGCGCGAAGAGCAGCATCGCCGCGGCGCCGACGAGGATGGCGGGGATCGCGACCCGGCCGGCCGGGATCCGGGAGGCCACGAACGTCAGTACGAACCCGGCGAGCAGAACCAGTCCGGCGAGCCCGGCGGCGTCGACCAGGGTCGCCGCCCGCTCGGCGCCGAGCAGGGTGGCCAGGGTGACGCTCCGCTCGCCGAGGGCACCGGCCAGCCAGCCCGCCGCCGCGGCCATGCCGGCTCCGCCGAGCGCCGCGGCCAGCCGCAGGCGCGTGGCGGCCAGAGAGGTCCCCGCGATCGCTCCGGAACCGGCGGCGAGGACCACGACGACGAGTTCCCCCGGGGTCGCGAAGGGGGCGAGGGCCAGCAGCGCGGCGACGCCGAGCACCAGGGCCGCGGGCCAGTTGTCCCGCACCGCCCACACGGACAGCCGGATGACGGTCCGGATCATGCGGTGCTCGCCGTCGGGACGGGCGACTCGCCGAGCCCCCCGGCGACGACCCGTACCGCTCCGGTGCGCCGGTCGGCGAGCACGACGCGGGCACCGGCGCCGGCCAGCGGGGCCAGAGAGGCCTCGGCGTCGGCAAGGCGCGGACCGTCGGCGCGGTCCTCCGGTCGGGCACGCAGCAGGAGCCGGCGCCAGGCGGGCTCCGCAGCGCGCCGCGGCGGCGTGTCGAGCGCTCCGAGCACGCTGAACCGCACCCCGCCGGCCGTGCCGAGCACATGGAGCACGTGGCCGATGGTCTCCTCGGCGACGGCCGGAAGCACGACGAGCACCGGATCGTCGGGGGCGATCTCCCGCGAGGCGAGTGCGACGGCCAGATCGCGCCCGGATCGGGCGCGGTGGCGGGAGGAGGCGGCGATCGCCCGCAGGCCGGCGTCGAGGTCCTCGGTCGGCGCGGGGAAGCCGTCGCAGGCCAGCCGCGCGCCCCGTCCCGCCAGGCCGGTCTGCCAGACCAGCCGCGCCGCGGCGGCCGCGGCCTCGTCGTCCGGCCCGGTGGCGAGAAACACCAGCGGCCGCGCGTCCGGAGCGCGCGCCGGTTCGGGGGTGCGCACCAGCAGCTCCCGCGAGCGTGCGTAGGCCTTCCAGAGGATCAACCGCGCCGGATCGGAGCGGACGTACGGGCGGGAGTCCACGCGGTCGCCGACCGGGCGACCGAACGGATGGGCAACCGCGTCACCCGGGGCCAGGCACGCGGCGAGTTCGGCCTCGAGCAGGCGGCCGCGGGCCGGATGGACCACGACCTCCCGGTCCTGGCGGGCGACGAGCCGGAACGACCAGAGCCCCAGCACATCTCCGACGCGAAGTTCCCGGACGATCTCGTCGGCGAGATCCCGGGCCTCGGGGATGACCACCTCGGGTTCCCGCGGTTCTCCCGACGCGGGCGACGCGGCGGCGGCGGGCGGTGCGATCCAGCGCCGCGTCGGTTCGTCGACCAGCGGCAGCCTGAGCGGGCGGATCTCGAGTCCGCTGGCCAGACGCTCGCCAGCAGCCCCGGCGAGGGATCCCGCGGGGCCCGACGTCGCGTGCCGGAGGCGGAGCCAGGTGCCGAACCCGGAAACTCCGGCGAGCAGCCCGCACAGGCCGACGAGCACCAGGCCCCAGGCTCCCGCCAGGCTGAGCACGAGGTCGAGCCGGCGCCGGCCCTCGGTCAGCGCCCACAGGGCCGCGAGGCCGACCGCCGCACCGCTCGGCGTCAGCGGCCAGACCGCCGCGATCCCCCGGGCCAGCGAGGCGGCCCGCCCGGTCCAGTGCGGCCATGAACGCGTGCGAAGGCCCACGCCGCGAGTGTAGCAGCGCCGCCCGAAGGCGCCGCCGTGCGCGGGATTCCGGCCGCGGGAAAGGCTACAATCCCGCGTCGCATCGCCGGCGGACGAGCCGGTGGAGGGCGACGATGCGGGGCGCATGCATGAAGGCGATCCACGGGGTCAAGGTTGGTGCGGTGCTGCTGTCGGCGCTGCTGCTGGTGGCGGTTCTCGGGGGCTGCGGCGGCAGGGAAGAGCGCGAGGAGAGCCTCGTCGGCAGGATCCCCCCGGACGTCGCCGTCGTCGTGATCGACGGCGAACACGAGATCCCCGGCGCCTGGCTGCGCAACATGGCAGTGACCCAGGAACTGCTCGTCAGGCAGAGCATGAAGGGGATGCCGCTGGCGGTCGACGAGTACAGCCTGATCGAGAACACGCGCAA
This sequence comes from Acidobacteriota bacterium, assembly GCA_024276295.1. Taxonomy (GTDB): domain Bacteria; phylum Acidobacteriota; class Polarisedimenticolia; order J045; family J045; genus J065. Next base: position 6,018 of record JAJRXN010000320.1, on the reverse strand, counting down.
GCTGCTGACCAAGATCAACCTGCTCGCGCTCGAGGCACGGCGCCGGGGGCTCGAGGTCACGCCGCAGGAGATCAGCGACCGGCTCTCGGAGGAGATCAACCGCTTCGAGTCGACGGACCAGTGGCGCCGGCAGATCGAGGCGTCCGGGCTGACGGTCGACGAGCGGCGCCGTGAGATCGAGATCGAGCTGCTGTTCGAAAAGTACCGCGAGGAGGGCATCCGCCCTCGGGTCCTCGAGGAGTACGCCAACGACGAAAAGGCCCGGGCGTTCTACGAGAAGAATCCGTCGTTGTGGGAGGAACCGCTGCGCGTGCACCTGTTCCACATCCTGCGCTCGGTGGCGCGGGACGCACCGGAAAGCGAACGGGAGCACGAGCGCCAGCGGATCACCGCGGCACGCGAGCGGATCCTCGCCGGCGAGCCGTTCGAGGACGTCGCCCGTTCGGAGTCGACGGAGAATTCCAACCTGCGGGGCGGGGAAATCGGCTGGATCGCCGAGAACTCGGGCGAATTGCTGCCGGAAGTTCGCGACGTGGTGTTCACCCTCGAGCCGGGCGAGGTCTCGCCCGTCGTCGAATCGCCGATGGGGTTTCACCTGTTCCTGGTCAAGGAGCGCAAGGACCGGCGCACGCGTCCGTTCGAGGAGGTGCGCGACGACATCAAGCAGCGCATCGCCCAGGAGGCGATCAAGCTGGAACTCGAAAAGGAGGTCGCGGCGCTCCAGCAGCAGCTCGACATCCGCTACCTCAAGCTCGATCCGTACATCGGTGAACGTCCGGCGCCGAAGGAAAGGCCGGAAGGCCCGGCCGGCCTCGGCCAGTACGGCGAATCCGGAGAGGGCGCGGCCGCCGGTTCCTGAAGTGGCCGCCTGCCGGAGGCGTCAGTCGACGAGCCGCGCTCCGAGGGCGTGCTCCTTCGTCTCGTGCTCACGCAGCCGTTCGGCCAGGGTCCGCATGTCGGCCTCGAGGGTATCGTGCCGGCCGAGGCGGGTGCGTCCGATCAGCGCGTCCAGCGTCGAGATCAGCTCGCGATGCTCGGTGACCAGCGCCCGCAGTTCATCGTCGTGCTCCGGGGCACGGACTCCCATCCGCTCGTACAGCCCGGCCGGGGACTCCTCGCGCGTGAAGTGCTCGCGCAGCGTTCCGTGAAGGCGTTCGAGCATCGGCAGCACGTCCGGTCCCGCTCCCGTCTCCGCCGCTGCGAGCAGCGCGCGGACCTGCTCCATGATCAGCTTGTGCTCGTTCCTCAGTTCGTAGAGCGTTTCGCGCACGCGCGATCCTGCCGGGCCGGAGTCGTTCATCCGAGGGTCCTCCGCGCGGTACGAGCCACGCGAGTCGGGGGAGGACGAAGGCTAGCCACGGCCGGGCAGGCCGTCAAACCGGGGCGGTTCAGTCGGATCGTCCCGTGTCATCGGACGGAGGCGAGTAGACGAGCGGGGGAATGTCCTCCTCGGTCGCCGTGCCGAAGAACCGGTAGTCGCGGTACTCGAAGACCTCGCGCGTCACGGTCGCGCGCCGGTCGCGATGGACCTGCCGGAAACGATGCAGCTCGACGCGCGTCGGATAGGTGTACCCCTCGTGCTCGTAGTCGAAGTCGACGGTCAGTTCGATCCCTTCCGGTGGCGGCGTGAGCGAGAACCCGAGGATCCGCATGCCGGTCAGGTACTCACGGAGCTGCATCTCCATCCGCTGGTCCTGGAAGTTCGGCCGGGCGACGACGCGGACCAGGTTGCCCGTGCGGTATTCGATTTCCGCGGTCCCGCTCCACTCGGTGACCCGGCGACCGGTGGCGACCGGAGCGCCGGAGATCCACGAGACCGGAATGACGAGCTTCCACGGCGTGGTACGCCAGGCGCCGACACGGAAGCGCAGGGTCGAGCGGATCGCCGGTCGGAAGAGCTGGGTCCAGAGAAAGGGCTCGGGAAAGTCCCGCTCGACGCGGGTCTCGGCGCGCGAGGAGCGACGGCCGGGGCGGGTGCGCACGGCGCGAAACCCCTCGGGGGCATCCGGTGCCGGAACCAGCAGGTAGTCGAACTCGTGGATCGTCTCGCGACGTGCCTCGCCGCGGCGGTAGCCGGCGGCACGGTGGATCTCGCGGCAGGTGAAACCGAGTGCCCTGTGTGCGTAGCCCTCGGACTTGGCTTCGAGCACTGGCGCCAGTTCGTCCGGAAGCGGAAGCCAGGCCGGCAGTGGCGTGGCGCGGTACGTCCCGCCGCCTTCGGACGCGGGGGCGACCGACAGCGCCAGCAGCAGGGCGCCGAGTCCGGCCCAGCGGATCATCTCGCGAGCGCTCCCGGGCGCGTGCGCCCGATGAACGATGCGCGCGACGCTTCCCGGTGGATTCCGCGCACGGTCTCGACGCCGGCGTCTCCGAGCATCGCGGCCACGCGGGCCGATTCGATGTCCTGGTCCGTGCGCGAGACCGTCGTGTTGTCGGTGCAGATCGCCACCGGGACCCCCGCGTCGAGCAGCGCCGGCAGGGGGTGGGGCTCGCCGGCGGCGACGGCCGCCGTCTGGTAGTTGCTCGGCACGCAGCACTCGACGACCACGCCGTCGCGCGCCAGGCGCCGCAGGAGTTCGGGGTCGCGGACCGCCGAGCAGCCGTGGCCGATGCGGTGCGCTCCGAGTTCGTCGACCGCCTGCCAGATGTAGTCCGGGCCGGCATCCTCGCCGGCGTGCACGGTCACGCCGAGCCCGCCGGCGCGCGCCACGTCGAACGCCTCGCGGAACAGCCGCGGCGGATTGCCTCTCTCGGGTCCGGCGATGTCGAAGCCGACCACGCCGGCGCGCTCGTGCAGGTGCTCGGCCTCGCCGACGGTCTGCCGGGCGAGGATCTTGGCGATGTGGGGCCCGTGCTGCCGCATCGCGATCACGACGAGGCCGGCGCGCAGCTCCGGATGATCGACGCGCACGCGGTTGATCGCGGACAGCACGGCGCGGATCGACTGCCTGACCGTCAGCCCGGCGAAGGTGTGGATCACCGGCGAGTACCGCAGCTCGAGCGTCGTCACGCCGTGGCGCAGCGTCTCGCGCACGATCGCCTCGGCGACGGCCTGGATGTTCTCGTAGAACTGGGTGATCCACAGCGGATAGTGGAACTTGTCGAGATAGGCGAGCAGGGAGCCTTCCTCGTCCGGCTGCAGGACCAGCCGGCGCTCCATCGCCTCGTAGTTCGGGACCGGATTCAGGCCGTGGCGCGAGAGCATGCGCCACATCAGCTCGGGAGGGATCGAGCCGTCGAGATGCTGGTGGAGTTCGGTCTTGGCCAGCTCGCGGATGGCCCGCGGTACTCTGGAAGCCGTCATCGCCGTGTTCCCGGACCGCCGACTGGCGGCGCGAGCCGCAAGACTACCAGACGGGAGTCCCGCGGCGCCCGGATCAGCGCCGGCGCGTGCGGGACCGCGGCGCGGCCGGCAGACGCGTCCAGCGGGCCGGCGGGGGAGGCGGGCCGAGCAGCTTCATGTTCGCGGCGCCCTGCTCGCATTCGGCGCAGGTCTCGGTGGTGGCCCAGCCGTGGCGAAAGACGCAATCCCGCATGCTGTACCAGACCTGGTACTTCCAGCAGAAGAAGTCGTCTCCGCCTTCCCGCGTCTTCTGCGTCAACCGTGCCTCCGCCGCTTCCGGCCGGCCGGCCGTCTATGCTTCCCTGGCGCGGATCAGCGCGACGATCTCGCTCTCTTCGGGAAACCGGCCCTCGTCGTGCTTCGAAAAGACCGTCTCGCCGTCGACGATGACGTCGAACACGCCTCCACCGCCGCGGATCAGTTCGGCGGAAACACCGAATTCACGTTCGAGAACGGCCGCGAGACTCGCGGCCCGGGGTTCGTAGTTTCAGACACCGCAGTAATGGATCGTGATCTGCATCGGTGGTTCTCCAGCAGGTTCCGGCCTGTGCGGCGATCGTAGTCGATGCGCCTGGAACGCGCCACGCTACCGGGAAGTCGTCGGCGCCTGCTGATGCGTCGTCGTCGCCGTCGTCGGACCGGAGACGCGGTTGCGTCCCGACTTCTTGGCGCAGTAGAGCGCGCGGTCGGCGTTCTCGACGATCCACGACGGACTGTCGGGATGCTGCGGCCGGTGGACGGTCACTCCAACGCTGACGGTGACGATGCCGTGGCGATAGCCCGGGTGGGCCAGCTTCTCGCGTTCGACCGCCTCACGCAGCCGTTCGGCGACGAGCATCGCGCCGTCCTCGTCGGTCTCGGGCAGGATGCAGGCGAATTCCTCGCCCCCATAGCGGTAGACGTCGTCGGTGCCCCGCAGGGCCCGCTTGAGCACGTGGGCGATCCGCCGCAGGGCGCTGTCGCCGGCGGCGTGTCCCAGCGTGTCGTTGTAGGCCTTGAAGCAGTCGATGTCGAGCATCAGCAGCGCGAAGGGGCGGCGGTAACGCTGCGATTCCAGGATGCGGCGGCCGAGGTCCTGGTCGAACGCACGCCGGTTCGGGATGCCGGTCAGCCCGTCGAGCATCGCGATCTGCTCGAGTTCGCGGTTGCGCGCCGCGAGCTGCTCCTCGAGGTCGACGATGCGCAGTCCGTTGCGCACGCGGAAGAACAGCTCGTGGGGATCGAACGGCTTGATCACGTAGTCGTCGGCGCCGGCGGACAGGCCCTCGTTGATGTCCTGCTGTTGTCCGCGCGAGGTCAGCATGATCACGTAGACGTAGTGCTGGAACCCGGCATTGCGGATCCGGCGCGTCAGCTCGAGCCCGTCGAGTCCCGGCATCATCCAGTCGGCGATCACGACCCGGATGTCGGCGCTCTCGTCGACGATGTGGTTCCAGGCTTCGAGGCCGTCCGTCACGGCGACGACCTCGTGCTGGATGCGCTCGAGCGCGCGACGGAGGAGCGCGCGGGAGACCCGCTCGTCCTCCGCGATCAGGATCCGCATCGCGTTCTCCCCGGCTACGGCGAAAGGGTCCGGGCGAAGCTCCCCACCCGTTCGCTCTCGCGCTCGATGCCGGCCAGCAGCGGCTCGACGCCGTCGAGTTCGCCGCTGCGGCCGCACTGCTCGACCGCCAGGGCCAGCTCGGCCAGCCGGGCCGCGGCGAGGTTGGCCGCGGCTCCCTTGAGCGTGTGGGCTTCCGCACGCACCGTGTCGGCATCCTGCTGGGCGACGGCCTGGCGGATCGAGGTGATCCGTCCGGGCACGTCGTCGACGAGCATCTCCAGCAGCTCGCGCAGGAAGTCCTGGTCTCCACCGGTTCGTGCGAGCGCCTCGGCCAGATCCAGCGGGCAGTCGGTCATCGTCTCGGTCATCTCGTCTCCCCTCGGCTCCGCGAAGCAGGGCTCCCTGCGGGGCAATATGGGGCCCCGACCGGCAGGGCGCCCTCCTGCCTCTCATCGGCCCGCACGCCGGGGATCTGAACGGGCGGGCCGACGCCGGTCCGGCCTTGCGCGGCGGGCGCGGCCGCTACATTCTCGCCCGGACGGAGCCGGCCCCGCGGGGCCGCCAGCGGAGGAGCGGGCGTTGCCGACCCGACCGAGCCGGGAGCTCGAGATCGTCCCCAACCCGGAACCGGACCGCGAGTACGTGGTTCGGATGGTCTGCCCGGAGTTCACCTGCCTGTGTCCGAGGACCGGACAGCCGGACTTCGCGACGCTCGTCGTCGAGTACGTGCCCGGGGCCGGACTGGTCGAACTCAAGTCGCTGAAGCTCTACCTGTGGAGCTGGCGCGACGAGGGGATCTTCCACGAGGCGGTGGTCAACCGGCTGTTGGGCGACCTTGCTCGGGCGGCGTCCCCGCGCTGGATGCGCGTCGCCGGGTTCTTCCGCGTGCGGGGAGGGATCGTCACCACGGTCGTCGCCGCCACCGGCCCCGCGCCTCCGGGCGTGCCGGGCTGGCCGGCGCCACCGGCGCCGCACGAGGCGTAGGCCCCGTCGGAAACACGGAGGAGGACGGCATGGGATCCCCGAGACCGCGTCAGGTCGAGATCTTCCCCAATGGCGAGATCGGCATCGTCTGGGACGACGGGCGCGAGGACTATCTCGCGGCCCGGGCCCTCCGGCTCGCCTGCCCGTG
>JAJRXN010000319.1 GCA_024276295.1 Acidobacteriota bacterium | reverse complement strand
GTGCCGTCGAACAGCATGCTGTCGGTACCCCGCTCGGTGAGCGTGATCCACTCGCCGTCCGGCTCGCTGTCGCTCCAGGCGCGGACCGAAAGCGTCTCGACGACGTTCGGGGCGACGTTCAGGTCGCGGTCGCCGACGACGATCTGCGCCGTGTCGCTGCAGGCGTAGGCGCCACGATCGAACGTGATCTTGAACGGCTCGGCCAGTTCGGCCAGCGTCGCCACGGACGTACGGATCGTGCCGTAGAACAGCGCAGGGTCGCCGCAGGCCGCGATCGTGTCGTCCGAGGTGTGGTAGTCGGGATAGCTGCCGCCGCGTCCGCAGTAGCCCTCGTTGTCGGTGATTCCACAGATGGCGTCGTAGCCCTGCTCCCAGAACGAGTAGTGGTCCGAGGCGGTCAGGCTCGGGCAGTAGAACGCGTCGATGACGACGCCGGTCTGGTACAGGTCGGCGTTCTCGGCGAAACGCTCGCCGAGCCACTGCGACGGTCCGTTGTAGTTGAGGTCGAGATTCTCGGGATTCGGCGTGCCGTCACCCTCCCAGCCGATCATGTCCATGTTGATCGCGGCCCGGATGTCCTCGTCGCGCGCCCGGGCGGCCTGGGCCCAGGCGCGGCTGCCGAGCAGTCCCTGCTCCTCGCCGGTGACGTTGAGGAAGCGCACCGTGTTGCGGAAGGCCCAGCAGTTCAGGGCATAGGCACTTTCGAGCACGCTGACCGAGCCGGAGGCGTTGTCGTTCGCGCCGGGCGCGGGGCCGGTCGACGGCAGGTCGTCGAGGTGGCCGAGCATGACGTACACGCGGTCGGGGTGGATCGCTCCCTCCCGCGTTCCGACGACGTTCGGCGCGTGCTGCGGATCCCAGTCGTCGAACTCGGCCGGAATGCCGAGCGAGTCGTAGACGTCGAAGCAGTACTGGGCCGCGTCACGGCAGCCGTCGCTGCGTGAGAACCGGCTTCCGGTCGGCGGGTTCGCGGTCAGGTCCGACCACAGGGAGTCGATGCGGGTCGTGTCGACCGCGGCGACGATCTTCTCGACGATCGGATCGGGAGTGCGCGCGGCATCGGTCCGGGCACCCGCCGGCCGGCGGGTGCGGTACGGCGGCAGCGGGGCCGCCGGCAGCGGCGTGACGAACGCGCCGGCCGCGGCGATCTCCTCGATCGTCCGCGGGGCGTCGACGCGCATCAGCCACCAGTTCTCCCGCTCGAGCAGGACGCGGCCGAGCGTGCGGACCAGCTCCGCGTCGGTCGCGGGACGCAGCCCGGCCACCACGTACAGCGCCTGACCGGGGGACGGATCGACGACGAGGACGCTGCGGCCGGCCTGTTCGAGGCGGGAGACGGTCCGCGCGTCGGCGCGGCCGATCGTGCCGCTGTTCGCCTCGTAGAGGACCGCCAGACCGAGCTGCTGGAGCGCTACGCGTTCGGCGGGCGCGACGCGGTCGACGAACACCAGGCTTCCGGGAACCTCGGCGAGCGGATGCGGGACGCACAGGGCCAGGACGAACAGATTCACCAAGCCGAATCGCGCGAACCGCGACGGCTCCTTCATGCCGGCCTCCTTCCGTGGAACGGTCTGACCACCGGTGCGGAGGATATACGCACCCGGATGTCGGCTCGCAGCGCCGGTTTGGGGAGGACCACGCGGGTCCCGGGCGGGCGGGCTCAAGTCGCCGTCGGACCGGCCGATGGGGATGGGTGGGGGAGTCGAGGGAATTGCGGGGTCTCATGGGCCAGCCACCCGACAAGCCGGCCAGGCCGTCTTCTGGAGGCGGTGGCACGGCGGTGCTCGATCCGCCGCGGGAAAGGACCGTGCCGGCGGGCGGCGTCTCCGCCGTGGCTGCCCGCCGGCCGGATCCGTATGCGACGACCGTCGAGCGGCCCGTCGGCGTGCCGGACGTCCCCCAGCCCCAGACGGCCCACACGCTGCGACTGCTGTTCGCGGCGGTGCTGGTCACGGCGCTCGTCGTCGTCACCGCGATGAACGTCACCGGGACCGGGCCGTTCCGCAGCACGCGGATCGGGTCCTCGATCCACGCTGCGCAGACGCAGATCGAGCGGGATCTCGCGTTCGCCGTCGAGGAGGTCGAGGCCTACCGCCACGAGCACGGCACGCTTCCGGGTGACCTGACTCCGTTCGACTTCGGGCGCGAGCCCGGGTGGAGCTACGAGCGGGTCGCCCCCGACGCGTTCCGGCTGACGCTCGAGGTCGACGGGATGCGGGTCTCCTGGGACTCGCGCCGCACGGAGAACCGCGATGGCATGGACGCGGTCCGCTGAGTCCGGCGGGCGTCGCTGGCGCCCCGGCGTGCTGGAAGCGATCGCCGCACTGGCGGTGCTCGGAATCGTCGCCAACGTCGCGGTCGATCGGGCCCGGGCCGCCGAGGGGCGGGAGGAAGCGGGTCGCGTGCTCGCCGACGTGCGGGCGATCGAGGCGGCGGTGCGCGCCTGGCGGGACCAGCACGGC
>JAJRXN010000318.1 GCA_024276295.1 Acidobacteriota bacterium | reverse complement strand
GGAGGAAGCCTCTCGTCGCGGCTGTTCCGGAGGATCCGCGAGGAGCGCGGACTGGTCTATGCGGTGTCGTCCTCGGTCCAGGCGTACCACGGGACGGGGCTGCTGACGGTCTACGCCGGCACCTCGCCGGAAAACGCCCGCGAGGTGGTGGCTATCACCCTCGAGGAGATGCGCGACCTGGCCGCCCGCGGTCCGACCCGCGAGGAGTGGGAGGTTGCCCGCGACCACCTCAAGGGCAACTTCATGCTGGCCCTCGAATCGACCTCGACCCGGATGAACCGCCTGGCCCGAGAACAGATCGTTCTCGGCCGGCAGATGAAGCCGGAGCAGATCCTCGCCGAGGTCGAGCGGGCGACTCCCGACCGCGTGCAGCGGGTCGCGGAGCGGTTGTTCACCGGCCGCACCGTCGCGCTGGCGGCGGTCGGCAGGACGCGTGGGATGCGCCTGCGCGAGAAGGATCTCGAGCTGTGAGCGAGGGCCCGGTCGTCGATGTCGAGGTGCTGCCCCACGGCGAGGGACTCGATCTGCCCTCCTGCGCGACGGCCGGTTCGGCCGGGCTCGACCTGCGTGCTGCCGTCACCGAGCCGCTGACGCTGCGGCCCGGCGAGCGGGTCGCCGTGCCGACCGGTCTCAAGCTGGCGATCCCCGAGGGCTGGGAGGGCCAGGTGCGTGCCCGCAGCGGCCTGGCGATGCGCCACGGGATCGGCCTGCCCAACGCTCCGGGCACGATCGACAGCGACTACCGCGGCGAACTCCGCGTGCTGCTGATCAACTGGGGCGACGAGCCGTTCGTCATCGAGCGCGGGACGCGGATCGCGCAGCTCGTGATCGCCCCGGTGGCACGGGCGCGGCTGCGCCGGGTCCGGCACGTCGACGAGACCGCGCGCAACGAGGGCGGCTTCGGCCACACGGGAACCGACTGATGCTCGAGCTGATCGTGCTCGGGTCGGGCTCGCGCGGGAACGCGACCCTGGTGCGTGCCGCGTCGGGCGCCGTGCTGATCGACGCCGGGCTGTCCTGCCGCCAGCTCGTCACGCGGCTCGAGGCGGTCGGGCAGGACCCGGCGCGGATCGACGCGATCCTGATCACCCACGAGCATTCCGATCACGTCGGCGGGCTGCCGGTGTTCCTCAAGCGCTACCCGACGCCGGTCTACCTGACCGAACGGACCGCGGTCGCCGCCGAGCGGCGGCTCGAGCGCGCACCGCAGGTGGTGCCGATCGCCTCCGGCGAGGCGTTCGATGCCGGGCCGTTCCGGGTCACGCCGGTCTCCATCCCGCACGACGCCGCCGATCCGGTGGCGTTCCTGCTCGAGCGCGACGGAACGCGGGTCGGCCAGCTCACCGACCTCGGTCACGTCACGACGCTGGTCGAGGCGCGGTTCTCGAGCTGCCATGCGCTGGTGATCGAATCGAACCACGACCGCGACATGCTGCTCGACGGCCCCTACCCGTGGCCCACCAAGCAGCGCGTGGCGTCGCGCGTCGGCCACCTGAGCAACGAGCACGCGGCGGCGGCCCTCGAGCGGCTCGCGGGCGCCGAGACGCGCGAGATCGTGCTGGCCCACCTGTCGGAGGTCAACAACGAGCCGGCGCTGGCCGAGGCGACCGTCGGTTCGTCGCTGGCGGCGCGCGGACTGACCGCCCGCGTGCGCTGCGCCTCGCAGCACGCTCCGGCGCGGGCGGTCCGGCTGTAGCAGAGAGCGCCCCGGCCCGGTCCGGGGCGGCGGGGAGTTCCGAAGTGATCGAACGGTACACGCGCGAGGAGATGGGCCGGCTGTTCACCGACCAGGCGCGGCTCGAGGCCTGGCTGGAGGTCGAGCTGGCGGTGCTCGACGTGCTCGCCGAGCGGGGCGACGTGCCGAAGAAGGCGGTGCGGGCGATCCGGCGCGGTGCGGTCGTCGACGTCGAGCGGACACGCGAGATCGAGGCGACCGTGCGTCACGACGTGATCGCGTTCTGCACGGCGATCACCGAGAAGGTCGGTCCGGAGGGACGGTACTTCCATCTCGGCCTGACGTCGTCCGACGTACTCGACACGGCGCTGGCGCTGCAGATGGTCCGTGCGTGCGACCTGCTCCTCGCCGACGTCGAAGGGCTGGTCGCGGTGCTCGCCGAGCAGGCCGAGCGCTGGCGGGACCAGCCGATGGTCGGCCGGACGCACGGGATCCACGCCGAGCCGGTCACGCTGGGGCTGAAGATCGCCTCGTGGCTCGCCGAGATGACCCGCGGCCGCGAGCGGATCGCCCGTGCGCGCGAGACGGTCCGCGTCGGCTCGATCTCCGGCGCCGTCGGCACCTACGCGCAGCTCCCGCCGGCCGTCGAGCGTGACGTGCTGCGCCGGCTCGGCCTGCGGGCCGAGACCGTGCCGACCCAGGTCGTCCCGCGCGACCGGCACGCCGAGATGCTGCTGGCGCTCGCGCTGGTCGCGGCCGGACTCGAGCGGATCGCGACCGAGATCCGGCTGCTGCAGAAGACCGAGACCCGCGAGGTCGAGGAGCCGTTCCGCAAAGGCCAGAAGGGAAGCTCGGCGATGCCGCACAAGCGCAACCCGATCGCGTGCGAGAACGTCACCGGTCTGGCGCGGCTGGTCCGCTCCAACGCGCTGGCGGCGCTGCAGAACGTCGCGTTGTGGCACGAGCGGGACATCTCGCACTCGTCGGTCGAGCGCGTGGTGATTCCCGACAGCTTCATCCTGCTCGACTTCATGCTGGTACGGATGACCCGCGTCGTGCGCGACCTGCACGTCTATCCCGAGGCGATGGAACGCGACCTCGGGCTGACGCGCGGGCTGATCTTCAGCCAGACGCTGCTGCTGGCGCTGGTCCGCGCCGGGCTGACGCGCGAGGAGGCGTACGCGCTCGTGCAGGAAAACGCGATGCGCGTCTGGGGTGACCCTCGGCGCGAGCTGCTCGCCGAGTGCCTGGCGGATGCCCGCATCGTCGAGCGCCTCGGCGAGCGTGGGGTGCGCGAGGCGTTCCGGCTGCGCCGGCTGCTGCGCCACGTCCCGTCGATCGTGCGGCGGGCGCTGCGCGCGGCAGACCGCGGACGGCGCGGGTAGAATCCGCCCATGAGGGCGCCCGGGGCAGCGACGGTGATCGACGGCTTCCGCGACGAGTGCGGCGTGGC
>JAJRXN010000317.1 GCA_024276295.1 Acidobacteriota bacterium | reverse complement strand
CGTCGGCCAGAAGCTCCTGGATCTTGGCGAGCATCTCCTGGTCTCCTCGTGGAATCGGGACTCCCGCCCGCCCGCGGGTGGAGTCGGGCGGCGGGCGCGGAAAGGGTATCATCGCTCTCGATGAGTGAACACGGGGCAGGCGGCGACACCACGCCGCAGGCGCTCAGCGCGGCCGACCGCGAGCTGCTCGCGGCGATCCGCGAGGGGCGGCCCGGCGCGTTCGACCGGTTCGTCGACCGCTTCGGGCCGATGATCTGGGCCTTCGGTCTGCGTATGTGCGGGCACCGCGAGGACGCCGAGGACGTGTTCCAGGAGGCGCTGGTCAAGGTGTTCACGTCGCTTCGCCAGCTCGAGAATCCCGACGCGCTGCGCACCTGGCTCTGGCGCGTCGTCGCCAACGAATGCCGGATGAGTCGCCGCGGTCCGCGGGATCCGGCGCGGTCGGTCCGTCTCGACGATCTCGGGGGGCGCGAGGAGGACGCGCGCTACGACCCGCCGGATGACGGCGCGAGCAGCCCGGAGCAGGAGGTGATCGACCGCGAGACCTGGGGCCGAGTCGAACGGGCGGTCCGCAACCTCCCGCCGCACTACCGCATCATCGTACTGTTGCGTGATTTCGAGGGTCTGAGCACCGAGGAGGTCGCCGACGTGCTGGGGATCACCACGAGCAACGCCAAGGTGCGCCTGCACCGGGCACGGCTGGCGCTGCGCCGCCTGCTCGCGGAGGGTGCCGCGGGCGACCACCCCGTCGAGGCGGAGTGATGGACGAGAGGGAACGGGCTGCGGCCTTCCGTGAGTGGCTGGAGAGCCTCGACGAGGAACTCCGGCGGGACGTCCCCCACGACCTGGCGAGCCTGACCGACGAGCAGCTCGAGAACTGCGACGCCTGCCGGCGCTTCCTGGAGAGCTTCCGGCGGACCGTCGAGCTGTGCCGCAAGGCGCCGCGACCGCCGGTCGACCGCGAAGGGCTCGCGCGCGCCGCCGAGGCGGCGCGGGAGGAGCTGCGCCGCAAGGGTCTGCTGTGAGCGCCGATCCGGCGCCGATCCGCCTGGCGCTGTTCGGTCATCCGGTCGGCCACAGCCGCTCGCGCGAACTGTTCGAGACGATCGCCAGGCTCGGCGGACCGCCAGTGGTGTACCAGCCCGTCGACGTGCCGCCGGAGGGGCTCGCGTCGGCCTTCGAAGACCTTGCCTCCGGTGCGTGGAGCGGTGCGAACGTCACCGTGCCCCACAAGCGCGAGGCCGTGCGGTTCTGCGGGCGACTCGCTCCCGATGCCGCGGCCTCGGGTGCCGTCAACGTGCTGGTGCGGGCCACCGGCGGGGTGGTCGAGGGGCACAACACCGACGGCGCGGGGTTTCTCGAAGCGCTCGACGACGTGCTCGCCGCGGCGGGCCGGCCCCTGCCCGAATGCGCCGCGATTCTCGGCTGCGGCGGGGCGGCGGCCGGCGTGGCGGTGGCGCTGGCCGGGCGCGGCGTCTCGCTGCTGGCGGTCAGCCGGACGCCGGCGCGCGTCGCCGGG
>JAJRXN010000316.1 GCA_024276295.1 Acidobacteriota bacterium | reverse complement strand
GAGCAGCAGCGTCCGCTCGTCGAGCCGCCGTCCGAGCGTGACACGGGCGGTCGGCCGGGCGTCCGGACCGACCCGCGCCGTGCCGAGGCGGAACTCGCTGAGCCCGAGCAGCCGCCGCGCCGTCGGCGCGAGCAGCAGCTCACCGAGGCTCGAACCGAAGTAGGTCGCCGCGAGATCGGTCCCGATCGCCGACAGCGCGCCCGATTCCGCCAGCCGCTGGCCGGTGAGCAGCAGCGAGAGGATGTCCGCCTCGGACAGCGCCGGCAGCGAGCGCAGCCGGTAGTCCACGCGCTGCTCGGTGGCGTCGAGTTCGAGTTCGATCCGGTAGCCCGAGACCGCCGTCGTCGCCCGCAGCCGCAGGCGGGTCACGCCCGCGTGCCGCTCGTCGAGGATGACCTGGCCGGCGAGCACCTCGTACTCGATCCCGCGGAAGCGGATCCGCCCGCCTTCGAGGAGCGTGATCGTCCCGGAGAGCACCGGCGCGGCGAGCCGACCCTCGGCGGCGAGGTCGAGCGCCGCGACGAGATCGGCCTGGTCGTTGCGGATCGAGAGCACGTAGTCCGAGCGCACGCCGACGTCGAGCCGCAGCCGGTCGGGAAGCGTTCCCGGACCCCAGCCGGGCTCGACGGAGCGCAACCGGCTCCAGGGCGAGGCGGCGAGAGGAAGCGCGGCGGTGTAGCGGCCGTCGATCATCTGCAGGGTGCCCGAGAGGACGGGACGCTCGAACGGCCCGGAGAGCCGCAGTTCGCCCGCCCAGCGCCCCCACAGGTCGCGGCCGCTCGTCACGCCGACGTCGTCGAGCTGCGCGACGAGGTCGAGACTGTGCGGCTGCCAGCCGGCGAGCCCCGCGGAGCCGGACAGTCTGATCGTCCCGCCGCCGACGCGCGCCGAGCCCTGGACCTCGGCACGGTCGCCGGCCAGGCGCAGGACGACGTCGAGATCGTCGAGCGCCTCGCGCAGTCCGAGGTGCCGGACCCGCGCGTCGGTGATCCGCGCGGTCCCGCTCCAACGCGGTTCGGCGAGCGGCCCGGCGATCTGGAGGTCGACCTCGGCCTCGCCGCGGGCGACGAGATCCGGGTTGACCGCCTCGGCGAGCGACAGGTCGGCCGCGCCGCGCAGCGTGAGGCCCACCCGCCCCGCCCGGGGACCGACCCAGCCCAGGCCGCCGCCGATCTCCAGCCGCTCGCCCGCCGCTCCCTGCACGACGACCGGCGCAGCCTCGGGGATCTCGAGGCGCCCCCCCGCGACCAGCCGGGCGCGCGCGGGCCGTGCGAGTTCGACGCGGTAGCCGCCGGGCGCATCGAGCGAGAACCGCTCGAGCAGCACGCTCCCGGACCAGTGCACCGGGTCGGCGAGCGGCCCGGCGATCTCGGCCCGGCCGGTCGACGGCGCGAACGCGGCGAGCGGCACCTTGCGGCCGAACAGCCCGGCCGCAAACCCGACGAGGTCGAGTTCGGACCACGCCGCGGCGAGTTCGAGGCGCGGACCGGCGCGACCCGCGCGGACCTTCCCGGCCGCGGTGATCTCTCCCGCCCGGGCGCGGAAAGCGATCGCCCCGTCCGCCG
>JAJRXN010000315.1 GCA_024276295.1 Acidobacteriota bacterium | reverse complement strand
GGTCGGCGGTCAGGTGCAGCGTCCAGCGTTCGAGCATTCCGGGAGGGGTCGCCGTCGCCCGGTTGTCGCCGATCACCAGTCGCCACGTGCCGCGGGCCGACTCGCCGACCAGGTCGTCCATGCCGCCCGGCCCGTCCGGCTTCCGGTCACGGTCGTAGCGGGTGCGGATGTCGGCCTCACCCTCGCGCGTGCGGTCGTGCAGCACGACCTCGGTCCCGGCGGGAGAGACCAGGGCGACACGCAGTTCCCCGACGTTGCCGTGCCGGATCTCGACCGAGACGTCCATCTCGTCGATCAGGACGTCGTCGGTGATCTCGAGCTGCGATTCGACGTAGCCGAGCTGGAACGCCGGAATCTCGAGATCGGCCTGCCGGGGGTAGTCGCGCACCTTGTTGCCGATCTCGACCGCGAACGTGATCGGCTGTCCCGGGCCGTCGGCGGTCGTCGTCTCGAGCGTCAGCGCCAGCGGCTCGCCGCACGGGGCTTCGGGAAACAGCACCAGTTCGAAGTGCGGTGCCAGCGACTCCGCCGACGTGCGCGCCGGGATGTCGGGCCAGGCGCCGTCGCGCCGCAGCACGCGCCCCCAGGCCGGCTGGCCGTTCTCGAGCGTCCCGCGCACGTCGATCGCGTCGGCATCACCGCGATCGACCAGCGTCACGGGAAGCACGATCGACTCGCCCGGGTCCCAGCGGCCGTCCTGGTTTCCGAACGGCGCATCGTCGAGCACGCGGTGCCCCTCGTGCTGGAGCCGCACGCCGAGCGGCGTCGGCGCCACGCCGCCGGTGGCGACGAGCGCGTAGCCCTGCGGGCCGATCGTCACGCTGCGGGCGATGACTCGCACGGTCCACGCGCCGGTCTGCGGCGCGGAGATCAGCACCTGTTCGACGTTGTTGATCGCATCGGGCGCGCCGCCGGGAATCGAGTTGCCGGCGCCGTCGGTGACGTTGCCGCGGTAGACCGTGCCGTCCGGGGCGGTGACCTCGAGGTCGAGATCGTTGACGGTGGCGGCCGAGGCCATCAGCTCGGCCGGCGGCTCGGTGAAGACCAGCGTCACGCGCAGGTCCTCGCCGGAATCGGTCACGTCGAGCGGGTAGCTCGCCTCGGCTCCGGCCTCGAGGCCGCCGGCGCGCCGGACGTCGTCGATCACCACCAGCCCGCGCGCGTCGCCGGCAAAGCTCAGGGAACGTTCGAGGTGGACGCGCCCCCAGCCCTCGAGATCGCTCGGAAAACCGGCGACCCCGGTCATGTCGAGCGTGCCGGAGAGCAGCACCGCCTTGAGCAGCGCGCCGGTCGGGACGAACGCGTCGAGCGGATCCGGAGCGCCGCCGGGATACCAGCCCTCGACGAAGTACTGCCGCACCAGCGCCGCCGCCCCGGCGACGGCCGGGCTGGCCATGCTCGTACCGGTCATGCTCCGCGTGCCGCACGCCTGGCTGCTGGCGGCGGAGACCGTCGAGCAGCCCGGAGCGTAGATCTCCGGCTTGCGGCGTCCGTCGCTCGTCGGTCCGGCACCGCCCGAGCAGTGGTTGTCGGCGTTCTCCTCGCGCTCGGTGGCGCCGACGGCCAGCACGTTCTTCGCGTTCTCCGGCGTGCGCAGCGACGACGTGTTGGTCACCGCGAACAGCACGAGGCTCTCCTCGTACTGCCAGCTGAAGTCGTCGATGTCGCGGCTCCAGCTCGTGTAGGCCGTCGTGCCGTCGTCGCCCCACGAGTTGGTGTGCACGCGCGCGCCGTCCTCGTGGGCCATCGCGAGGTAGTCGAGCAGGTTCGACGGTGCGCTGCCGGAGCCGTCGATATCGGAGAGGTTGGCGTAGACGATCTTCGCCGCGAACGCGTGGCCGTCGCCCGGATCGTGGGCACCGTACGTGCCGCTGTCGCCGGCCATCGTGCCGTTGGTGTGCGTGCCGTGGCTGTCGGCACCGCGTCCGGTGCTCGAGCGGTAGACCAGCACCTTGCGATGCGTCGGGCCCGGTTCCTTGCCACCGTCGTCGAAGTAGCACGAGTCGAGGTCGAGCAGCCCGTCGATGTTGCCGATGATCTGCCCCTCGCCGTGCAGGCCGTGGTCCCAGATCGGCCGCACGTCGCGCACGTTGCTCTGCACGACCCAGGTCGCGTCGTCGTTGCGCAGCGTCGGCTCCGGCGCCTCCTCGATGAACGCGACGTCCTCGTCTTCGGCCAGGCGGGTCAGCGCCGCGGGCGTTCCGCGCACCAGCAGGCGGCGCTGCCCGTGGCCGGTCCATTCCGCGCGGACCTCGAGCCCGAGCGTGCGGGCCCGGGCGGCGACCGCGTCGGTCGCGGCGTCGCGCCAGAGCGAGGCGATCGCGAGCAGGCGGCCGCCGGCGCGCCGCGAGGGATCGCGCAGCGGCCGGCGGCCGAGGTCGGGTGCCAGTTTCCAGCCCGGCTCGACCGGACCGTGCCAGGCCAGGGTCGGCAGACCGTCGAGCGCCCGGCGCTGCGCCGCGGTCGGCACGCGCAGCACGTACGCGTCGTCGGGCAGGTAGCCGAGCACCGCGATGCCGAGGGCCTTCAGCCGTCCCCGCAGCGCGGCGTCGGGCGCACGGCGGAACAGGGCGACCCGCACGGTCGACCGGTCGTCCTGCCGGGAGGCGCCGGCGGCGGTTCCGGAAGCGGCCAGCCGGGAGAGCGGGATCGTGCCCGAGCGCAGCCTGAGCTGCGGTTCGCCGCCCGGCGTCGCTGCCGAGGGGGCCGGAAAACCGGCGAGCAGGGTCGAGAGCAGGATCGTGACGGAGACGAACGCCACGCGGCCGGGTCGCGCCATGAAACCTCCGCAGGGCGCACGACGGCGCCGCGCGCGTTCCGGACGGTACGGCGATCCGGTGCGGCCGACAACCGGGCCTGCCGGGGTCAGCCGGCGGTGCGCTGGAAGGGGATCTCGGCGTCGACCAGCCGCCAGTCGCGGTTGTCCGCGCCGACCAGGACGATCTTCGGCCGGAACGAGGCGATCTCGGCATCGTCCAGTTCGGCGTAGGCGGCGATGATCACCCGGTCGCCGGGGCGGCACAGATGCGCGGCGGCCCCGTTGGCGCAGCAGTCGCCCCGGCCGCGCGGTCCGGCGATCAGGTAGGTCGAGAGACGGGTGCCCCGGGTGACGTTGTAGATCTCGACCTTCTGGTACGGCAGCAGGCCGGCGGCATCGAGCAGGTCCTGGTCCAGCGTCAGGCTGCCCTCGTAGTCGAGATCGGCCTCGGTGACGATCACGCGGTGCACCTTGCCGCAGAGAAACGGTCGTCTCACGGCTGTTCTCCTTCGGCCCCCGGCTGTCGGGTCTTCTTCGGCGAGAGAATCACGTTGTCGATCAGCCGCGTCTCGCCGATCCAGACGGCCAGGGCGACCAGCGCCTGGCGGTCGACCACGTCGAGCCGCTCGAGCGTCTCGGCGTCGGTGATCGCCAGGTAGTCGAGCCGTGCCAGCGGCTCGGACTCGATCACCTCGCGCATCGCGGCCTCGATCTTGCGGGCGTCGCACGGGCCGTCGCCCTGTTCTTCGACCAGTTCGCGCGCCCGTTCGAGGGCCCGGTACAGGCAGGTCGCCGCCGCGCGCTCCTCGGGGGACAGGTACGCGTTGCGGCTCGACAGGGCGAGGCCGTCGGCGTCGCGCTGGGTCGGACAGACGACCAGTTCCACCTCGAGGTTGAGATCGCGGATCATCCGGCGCACGACGATGACCTGCTGTCCGTCCTTCTGGCCGAAGAACGAGAAGTGCGGCCGGACGATGTTGAACAGCTTGAGCACGACCGTCGCCACGCCGCGGAAGTGCCCCGGGCGAGAGGCGCCCTCGAAGACCTGCGACAATCCCTCGACCTCGACGTAGGTCCGGAAGCCGGGGGGGTACATCTCTTCCGCCGAGGGCGAGAACAGGTAGTCGACGCCCTCCTGTACGCAGAGGTCGGCATCGCGGGTCAGGTCGCTCGGGTAGCGGTCGAAGTCCTCGTTGGCGCCGAACTGGGTCGGATTGACGAACACCGACACCACGACGAGATCGCACAGCTCGCGGGCCCGTCGCACGAGATACAGGTGCCCGTCGTGCAGGGCGCCCATCGTCGGCACGAGGCCGATCTTCTTGCCGCGCCCGCGGGCCTCGCGGGCGATCTCCCGCATCAGGTGGATGCGCCGGATCAGTTCCATCGCCGGTCAGCTCCTGCCGGTCAGGCCGCGCCGGCGGCGCTCCTCGAGCGCCTCGCCGACGCGGCGCGGCAGCCGGTACGACTCCTCGCGCGCCGGAAACGCGCCGGAGCGCACGTCCTCGGCGAAGCGCCGCAGCGCCTCGACGGCGACGGACTGCAGGTCGGCATAGCGCCGGACGAACCTCGGCGCCGGGCCGTCGGTCAGGCCGAGCACGTCGTGCAGCACGAGCACCTGGCCGTCGCAGCCGGCGCCGGCGCCGATGCCGATCGTCGGGACCGGCACTTCGGCCGTCACCAGCCGGGCGACGTCGGCCGGCACCCCCTCGAGCACCAGGGAGAACACGCCGGCGACGGCCAGCGCGCGGGCATCCTCGAGCAGGCGCTCGACGGCCTCGACGGCGCGGGCCTGGACCCGGAATCCCCCCATCATGTGGAGCGACTGGGGCGTCAGTCCGAGGTGTCCCATCACCGGGATCTCGGCGTCGATCAGCGCCTCGATCACCGGCACGCGCCGGGCGCCCCCCTCGAGCTTGACCGCCTCGGCGCCGGCCTCGCGCACCAGACGGCCGGCGGCGAGCACCGCGTCGCGCGGCCCGGTGTGGTACGTCAGATACGGCATGTCGGCGACGATCAGCGCCCGCGGGTGCGTCCGCGCGACGGCGGCGGTGTGGCGCACCATGTCGTCGAGGTCGACCCCGAGCGTGTTCTCGTGCCCGAGCACCACCATGCCGAGCGAGTCGCCGACGAGGATCACGTCGGCACCGGCCGCGTCGACGAGCCGGGCCGTCGGGGCGTCGTACGCGGTGAGCATGACGATCGGCTCGCCGCCCTTGCGGGCCCGCAGATCAGGCACGGTGATCCTGGCCGGCGCCGCCGGTTGCGGCGTCACGCCGCCCGGATAGGGTTTCACGGGTCGTCCTCCATCTCCCCGCCGGCTCCGAAGGCCGGTCGCGGGACGGTCGGCTGTCCGATCGGGCGCCCCGCCGGTCGCCGGTCCAGGTCCCCTGCGGGATCCCGGCCGCCCGGGTCGGCGCCCTGACCCGGTCAAGCTTACAGTATCGTCACGCCGCCGTCAGGCGAGCGGGACGTAGTACTCGGTGCCGCCCCGTTCCATGGCGTCGACCCGCTGGACCAGGTCCTCGAAGTGTCCGTCGTCGTGGATCGGGTCGAAGCGGTCGGTGTCGACCACCAGCAGCGGCCCCTGGTCCCAGCGGAAGAAGAACTCGTCCCAGGCGCGGACCACCTCCTCGAGGTACGGCCCGGCGATCCGCCGCTCGACCGGTCGGCCGCGACGTGCGATCCGCTCGCGCAGGACCTTCACGCCGGCCCGCAGGTAGACGACCAGATCCGGCCGGACGATCTCCGGGGCGAGCACGCCGTAGAGCCGCTCATAGGTGTCGAGTTCCGCGTCGTCGAGCGTCAGGTGGGCGAAGACGCGGTCCTTTTCGAACAGGTAGTCGACGACGATCCGCTGCTGGAACAGGTGGCCCTGGCGCAGGTCGCGGAGCTGCCGGTGCCGGGCCAGCAGGAACCAGACCTGGGTCGAAAACGCCGCCCCCCGGCGCTCCTCGTAGAAGCCGCGCAGGAACGGGTTGTCCTCCGGCTCGAGCACGCAGAGGGCGTCGATCCGGCGCGCGAGCCGCCGCGTCAGCTCGGTCTTGCCGACGCCGATCGGCCCCTCGATGGCGATGTGTCTCGGCTTCATCGCAGGCGCTCGCGCCCGGGCGGGCGGGTCGCCGCCCGTGGTCCCGGAGGGATTGTACTGTTCCAGCCGGCGCTCCCGTCCGACCGCAGCCGGGCGAGCAGCTCCCGGGCCGTCAGGCCGAGCACCGGGTGGCACAGTCCGGGCAGGATTTCGCACAGCGGTTCGAGCACGAACGTCCGCCGGGCGAGTTCCGGGTGCGGGATCACCAGCGCGGCGTCGTTCACCACCTCGCGTCCGTGGAACAGGATGTCGATGTCGAGCGTCCGCGGCCCCCAGCGTTCACGCCGCGTCCTGCCGCAGGACCGTTCGATCCCGCGGCAGAGCGCCAGCAGGGCATGGGGGGCGGGAGCGACCGCGACGGGGCTGGCGACGACCTGGTTGAGGTACCGGCCCTGTCCCGGGGGGCCGCCGACCGGATCGGTCTCGCGGAGCGCCGATGCGACCAGCGGCACGAGGCCGGCCCGCTCGAGCGCGGCCCGCGCCCGGGCGAGATGGGCCGCCCTCGGCCCGAGATTCGAGCCGAGCGCGAGCACCACCCACGGCTGATTCGCCGCCCGCTCCCGTGAGGCCAAAGTTGACACCTCCGGGGGGCACAACTACGATCCGGCCCCGCGCGACGACGAGCGGCTTTCCGACAGGAGTCCGACTCGTCGCTCGAGCCCGGAGGGTGCCCGATGCCAGCCCGCAAAGCCAGTTCCAGCGCCGGTGCGAAGAAGAAGACCGACGGCTTCACGAAGGCGGTGACGGAGTACGAGGCCGCGATGAAGCTGTTCGCGTCGCGCCGCGACTGGAAGGCTGCGGCCGAGAAGTGGAAGGCGTTCATCGAGCGGCATGCCGGCGACGCCGTGGTCGCCACGATGGTCGATCGTGCGCGACGGCACCTGGCGGCCTGCGAGAGCCGTATCGCCGAGACTTCGGACGAGGCGTCGGGCGGGGCCGGGGAAGCCCTGCTGCAGGCGGTGGTCCTGGCCAACAGCGGGCGGACGGACGAGGCGCTGGCGGCGATCGACGGGGCTCTGGCGGCCGGAGCGAATCGTGGGCGCGCCCTGTACGTCAAGGCGACGGCGCTCTCGCGCGACGGCCGGTTCGACGAGGCCGCGGCCGCGCTGGCCGAGGCGATCGAGGCCGACCCGGAAAACCGCGCGTTCGCCCTCGGCGACCCGGACTTCGAGCGTTTCCGCGAAACGGCGGCCTTCGCCGGTGTCGTGGATCCGCCGCCCGACGCGGAGCGGTCGGCCTTGACGGCGGAGGGAGCGGCGGATGGCACGGCGGACATCGGTCCCGGCGACGGGAACTCCTGACGACCTGATGGCGGTGATCCTCGCGGCCGGCGAGGGGACCCGCATGAAGTCCCGGCGTGCCAAGGTGCTGCACGAGGTCGCCGGGAGGCCGCTGATCGGGCATGTCGTCCATGCCGCGCTCGGCGCCGGGGCGCGGCGCGTGGTGGTGGTCGTCGGCGTGCAGAAGGACGCCGTCGTCGCCGCCGTCCGGGCGCGTTTCCCCGATCAGCCGATCGAGTTCGTCGAACAGACGGAAAGGCGCGGGACGGCCGATGCGGTCGGCCGGGCGCGCCGGGCGCTGCGCGGGCATGCGGGCGACCTGCTGATCCTCTGCGGC
>JAJRXN010000314.1 GCA_024276295.1 Acidobacteriota bacterium | reverse complement strand
TTTCTCGCGCAGCGCGACTTCCGCGCGGCGCTGGCGGCGATCGGGCTGCCAGGCCGCGAATGTCGCGTCATCGTGCCGACGCTCGGCGGGGCGTTCGGCACCGGGCTCGACACCCACGCCTACGAGTACATCGCGATCCTGCTCGCCCACCGCACGGGGCGGCCGGTCCGGATTCTCTATGATCGCCGGGAGGAGTTCGCGTATCTCTCGCCGCGCCAGCCGGCGATCGTCCGCATCGAGCAGGGCTGCGACGAAAACGGCCGGCTGACGTTCCGCAACGTCGAGGTGCTGCAGGACAACGGCGCGTACACCTCCTGGGGCGCGACCTATCCGTCGGTGATGCTGCTTCCCGCGACGTCGCTCTACAGGGTGCCGGTCGTCTCGTTCCGCGCCGACATCGTGTACACCAACAACACCTACTGCCAGGCGATGCGCGGCTACGGAAACCCCGAGCTGACCTGGGCGATCGAGAGCAACCTCGACGAACTGGCGGGCGTCGCCGGGATCGACCCGCTCGACCTGCGCCGGATCAACGTCAACCGTCCCGGCGAGGTCACGCCGATGGGGCTCAAGGTCACCTCCTGCGGGCTCGACGAATGCCTCGAGGCGGTCGGCCGGAAGCTCGACTGGCCGGCCCGGCGGGGCCGGCAGCGCGCGCGGCGGCGGGGTGTCGGGCTGGCGTCGCTGGTGCACGTCGGTGGCGGCGGCCGGATCTACCGTTCGGACGGCAGCGGGGTGATCCTGCGCTTCGACGACTTCGGCAACGTCCATGTGTCGACCGGCGCCGTCGAGATGGGCCAGGGGCTGCACTCCGCGCTGTGCCTCGGCGTCGCCGAGGCGGTCGGCGTCCGGCCGGACCAGGTGTTCATCAACCAGACGGACACCGCGACCTGTCCGTGGGATGTCGGCACCCACGCCAGCCGGGGCGCCTACATGGCGCTCAGCGCCGTGATGATCGCCGCGCGCCGGGCGCGGGAGAAGATTTTCCAGTTCGCGGCGGAGGTCTTCGTCGAGGAGGTCCGCCGGAACCGCGAGCGCCACCGCGCGAGGAACCCCGGGGCCGAGGTTCCGGAATTCGGGCCGGCCGGCCCGGTCGCTGCGGATCGGCTCGAACTGGCCGACGGCGAGGTGTTTCTCCGTGACGGTCCGGACGAGCCCTGGCTGCGGGTTCCGCTCGACCGGCTGCTGCGCGCCATGCACTTTCGGCAGGGTGGCGACGTGCTGACGGTCGAGGCGTTCTTCGATCCGCCGACCGAACTGCCCGACTGGCAGAAGGGGATCGGCAACATGTCGGCCACGTACGCCTACGGTGTCCAGGGAGCCGAGGTCGAGGTCGATACCGAGACCGGCGAGGTGACGCTGCTGCGGATGGTCGCCGTCCACGACGTCGGCCGGGTGCTCAACCGTCAGACCCTCGAGGGGCAGATCTACGGCGCCCTGGCCCAGGGCGTCGGCTACGCGCTCTACGAGCAGGTCCGGACCCGGGACGGCCGCGTGCTCAACCCCGGCTTCGTCGACTACAAGATCCCGACGGTCGCCGAGATGGCCTTCCCGATCGAGCTGGAGTTCGTCGAGACCGACGACGAGCAGGGGCCCTTCGGCGCCAAGGGGGTCGGGGAGCCGGGGCTCGTGCCCACCGCACCCGCGATCGCCAACGCGATCTGCGATGCCATCGGCGTGCGGATCCGCGACCTGCCGATCACGCCGGAGAAGATCCTCGCGGCCCTGGCCGAACGGGAGTCCCGATGAAACCGCAGAAGATCGACCACGTCTGCATCGCGGTCCGCGACCTCGACGAGGCGCGGATCCGCTGGGAGAAGATCCTCGGCAAGGGCCCCGACGACGAGTACGTCGACGAGCCGGAGCAGATCCGCGTCGCGCGCTACATGGTCGGCGAGGTGGGCCTCGAGCTGATGGAATCGACGAGCCCCGACGGCCCGGTCGCGCGCCACCTCGACCGGCATGGCGAGGGCGTGATGGTGCTCAGTCTCGGCGTGGAGAGCACGGCGGCCGCGGTCGACGAGCTGACGGCCGAGGGCTTTCCGTTCGTTCCGGCACCGGAGACCGGCGAGGTGCTCAGGCCGTTCCGCGGCGGCCGCTTCGCCTTCGTGCACCCGAAGGCGGTCAACGGGGTGCTGCTCGAGCTGATCGACGACGGTACCGGCGACTAGTCGGCCTCGGACTCCGCGGCGCGGTGCCCCGCCTCGGCGGCGTCGATCATCGCCAGATGGTGCGAGCGCGCCACGAGTGGGATCGCCCGGCGCAGGTCCTCCAGCGTGAAGGGAATGGCCGGCAGCGCGGCGGCGAAGCCCGCCATGATCAGGTTGACCGCCATCGGGTTGCCGAGCCCGGCGGCGATCCTCGCGGCGTCGAGCGTCCGGACGGTGATGCGGTTCCGTGCGAGCAGTCCACGGAGCGCATCGTCCGTCAGCTCCGCGAGCGGGCCGGGGCCGGGCGAGTTGGCGAGAAACAGACCTTGCGGTCGGAGGAACTTCAGACTGCGGATGCCCTCGCGACAGTCGAGCGCCAGCAGGAGATGCCCCGTGCCGGGAATCACCAGCGGGCTGCGGCACGCCCCGAAACGCACGTGGGCGACGACCGATCCGCCGCGCTGCGCCATGCCGTGGGTCTCGGCCCCGCGCGCCGGAGCGCCGCGCAGGAGAGCCGTCTGCATCAGCACGCGCGACATGAACACGATGCCCTGGCCGCCGACACCGGCCAGCAGCACGTTGAATGCGCTCACCGCGGCTCCCCGGAATCCGGGAACGGACCTTCGCACTGCACGATCGCCCCCTTCGGGCAGGCATGGACGCAGACCCCGCAGTCGTTGCAGATCATCCGGTCGATCTCGACCTGGTTCTCGCCGGCAACCAGTCCGGGGCAGCCGAACCGCTTGAGGCAGACGCCGCAGAGGTCGCACTCGTCGGTGATCCGCACCTCCCGGCGGCTGAACGACGTCGGCGCGTCGAGGGCGCAGGGCCGGCGCGCGATGACGACCGCCAGAGAGCCTTCGGGGTCGCGGTTGTGCGCGATGGCGCGCCGGAGCACCTCCTCCATCGCCGGGATGTCGAACGGATCGACCACCTCGATCCACTCGATGCCGAGCCCGCGGCAGGTCTCCTCGAGTGACAGCGAGTGGCCCATCGCGCCGTCGGCCTGGATGCCGCCGGCCAGCGTCGGCTGCATGCCGGTCATCGCGGTGACGAGGTTGTCGAGGATCACGAGCGTGAAGCGGGCGTTCGAGTAGACCGCGCTGGCGAGAGGTGCCAGGCCGCCGTGGTAGAACGTCGAGTCGCCGATCGTCGCGATGATCGGCGGGATCGTGCGGCCGTCGGGATCACCGTCCGGTGCGTCGTGGGCGAACGCCTGGTAGAACCCGGCCGCCATCGCCACGGAGGCTCCCATGTCGTGGCACGTGTCGACCCCGCCCTGGTTGATTCCGAGCGTGTAGCAGCCGATGTCGGACGGGTAGATGCCGCGGTTGCCCCCGGCCCGGCGGATGGCGAGGAAGCTCGCGCGATGCGGGCAGGCGGGGCAGAGCACCGGCCGGCGCTGCGGCAGCTCGAGGCCTTCGACGACCGACGCCGCCTCGGCCCCCATGGTCCAGACGCGATCGACGATCCCGTGCTCGACGAGCCTCTCGCTGAGCAGGCGGGCGATCACGGCGCCGTCCAGTTCGCCCGCGGCGGGCACCGTGCCGTCGTGCCGGCCGCGCAGACGCTTCCGGTCCTCGATCAGCAGTTCGAGCACCTGGTCGGTCTCCTCGAGCACCAGCACCTCGTCGTGGCGCGAGACGAACTCGTCGACGAGGCGGGCCGGGAACGGGTACGGCGTGCCGACCCGGAGCACCGGGACGCGATCCTCGAGACCGTGTTCGGCGAGCAGGTCCATCAGCACCGCCCACGGGTTGCCCGCCGCGACGACGGCGAAGCGGGAGTCCGCCTCGCCGGCCGTGACGCCGTTGAAGGCGCGGTTCTCCGCGAACTCGGCCGCGATCGCGCGCAGCCGCTCTTCGAGCGCGAGATGCTGTCCGTAGCGATGTCGCGGCGTCGCCGCCCAGCGGGCGGGATCGCGCCGGAAACGTGCGGGCCGGGCGATCGTCCGCACATCGTCAGGTACGATGTCCTCGCGCCCGTGGCAGACCCGCAGCGCGACGCGCAGGATGACCGGCGTTTCGTGGCGCTCCGAGAGGTCGAACGCGTAGCCGACCATCCGCCGCGCCTCGTCCGGAGAGCAGGGGTCGAGCACCGGGATCTTCGCGAAGTGGGCGAACTGGCGCGTGTCCTGCTCGGTCTGGGACGACGTCGGTCCGGGGTCGTCGGCCACGACGATCACCATGCCGCCTATCACGCCGATGTAGGCCGCGCTGAGCAGCGGATCGGCCGCGACATTCAGCCCGACCTGCTTCATCACGACCGCGGTGCGCTTGCCGGTGTAGCCGGCGGCGAGGGCCTGCTCGAGGGCGACCTTCTCGTTGGAGCACCACTCGGCGTGGATGCGGACCTGTTCGGCTCGGGCGAACCGCACGACGGCCGGCAGCACCTCGCTGCTCGGCGTCCCCGGATAGGCCATCACGAGATGGCAGCCCTGTTCGACGAGCCCCCGGCCGATCGCTTCGTTGCCCAGCAGGCAGAGCCTGCGGCGGGCTGTCGATGATGCGTTCATCGCGTCGGCCTCCCCGGGGTGCGGTTCAGGACACGTCGACCCTGACGACGAGGGCCATCGCCGTGTCGCCGGCGGCACAGCCGGTGAACAGCCCATACCCGCCGCCCGAGAGCACGAGGTCCTCGATCAGTTCGATCACGGCCCGCAGGCCGGTCGGAGCCTGGGGATGGCCCCAGACCAGCGAACAGCCCCAGCGGTTCATCCGTTCGAGCAGAATGCCGAGTTCCCGTGCAAGGTAGACGTCCCCGATCGCGAACGGAAGATGGGTCGTCACGGCGGCGAGATCGGCGACCTTGATGCCGGCGCGGTCCAGGGCGAGTCGCGAGGCGGGAACGTTGGCCTGCGGCATCATGC
>JAJRXN010000313.1 GCA_024276295.1 Acidobacteriota bacterium | reverse complement strand
GTCGCCTGGCCGATCGCCTCGCGACCGCCGTGGCCGCGACCGACGCGGCCGCCGCGACGACGCTCGAGCGCGTCGCGGCGATCGTCGGGCCCTAGTCTCCGCGTCAGGCCGGGGGATCGATCCCGCGCAGCTCGAGCAGCCGCGCCATCACCCGGCCGATCTCGCGATCCGGCGTCGAGGCTCCCGCGGTCAGCCCGATCTCCGTCGCATCGACCGGCAGCCAGGCGCCGTGATGCTCGACCGGCTCGTGGGCCCCGACCGGCCTGTGCCGGATGCGATCGAGCGCCAGCAGATCGTCGGCCCCCTCGACATGCCAGGTCGGACACCGGTCCGCGCAGATCTCCGCCAGATGTCCGGTGTTCGAGGAGTTGAAACCTCCGATGACCACCATCAGGTCCGGCGGCGACTTCATCATCTCCAGCACGGCGTCCTGGCGGTCCTGCGTGGCCGAGCAGATCGTGTCGAACGAACGGAAGCGGCGGGCCGCCTCCTCGCGTCCGTATCGTGCGAGCATCGCGCGCCCGATGCGCCCCGCGATCGCCATCGACTCGGACGAGAGCATCGTCGTCTGGTTCGCCATCCCGATCCGCTCGAGATGGAGCGCGGGGTCGAAGCCGGGCGAGACGGCGTCGCGGAACTTCCGCAGGAACTCGTCGCGGTCGCATCCCGATTCGATGGTGCGCGCCACGTATTCGGCCTCGTCGAAGTCGAGCACGATCAGATAGCGCCCTTCGGGATACAGCAGCGCGCGGCTCGCGGTCGCGCGCGTCTCTTCGTGGCGCCACTTGCCGTGGATCAGGCACGTGAAACCGTCGCGCGCATAGCGCTAGACGTTCTTCCAGACGGCAAGCACCGAACCGCAGGTGGTGTCGACGAGAACGCACCCGCTGGCGCGCAGCCTGTCGAGCAGCTCGGTCGTCACGCCGAATGCCGGCAGCAGCACGACGTCCTCGGGACCGAGATCCTCGACACGCGCTCCGGAGCCGAGCGTGCCGTCGAGGAACTCGAAGCCGAGTTCGCGCAGGCGCGCGTTGACCCGCGGGGTGTGGATGATCTCGCCCGTGATGAAGCAGCGCCGGTCGGGAAACTTCCTGCGCGTCTCGTAGGCGTAGTCCACCGCCCGCTCGACGCCGTAGCAGAACCCGAACTCCTCGGCCAGGCGCAGCGTCAGGCCACCGACGACCAGTTCCTGGCCCTGCTCGCGGGCGCGTCGGACCAGCGACGAGTCGTAGTCACGCCCGAGTTCGGACGCGACCTCCCGCTTGAGGCCGAATCCCTTGCGGATCAGGCCGTCGTGTGACACGTCGCCTCCTTTCCGCGAGCCGGGCCGGGGCCGGTCAGGACTCCGAGGGCTCGGCCTTCCGGAATCCGAAGAAGATCTCCATCTGCTCGCGCACCGCCCGGGCATGCTCCGGGTGCAGGACGTTGATCCGGTACTCGTTGATGATCTTCGTCTGGAGTCCCATCCATTCGTCCCAGCACTTGCCACAGATGTTGTCGACGACCTTCTGCCCGGTCTCTCCGGGCCAGGGCGAAAAGTCGAGCCGCGGGCCGTCGCCGCCACAGCGCGAACACTTCCACGAGACGCTGGCTTCACTCACTTGTCGATCTCCCCGTACTGTCACGGTTGGACCTTGAACGGTACCGAGGCGGAAACGGTCCCGCCAGTCCGGTTGTCCTTGACCGTGATCTCGAGCCGGTACTCCGTCGGCGGCCACTGCGGCACGATCTTGGTCGACCACGCCTGGGTCGCCCCGAAGGCGTGATCCTGGACCACGGGACGCCCGGCGTTGATGAAGCCGCCCTGGCGCCGGATCTGGAACTGGTAGGTGATCGTCATGTCGGCCCGGCCCGCCTCGTCGAGCGACAGCCCGAGCACCTGGTAGAACACTCCGAGCTGCTCGCCATGGCGGATGACGTCCTCGGTGCGCGGCACGACGTCGAATCCGCCGAAACGGAACGGTCCGCTCGCCGCGGACGCGTCCCCCTCGAGCGGCTCGATCGCCCGCGTCAGCACGACGCTCGTCATCCGCAGGCTGTCCGTCGGCAGACGCACGACGAGCTGCCGGCCGGCCCAGAGCGGCTGGAAGTCGCCCGCCTCGTCCGCCAGGCCGACGACGACCGCGTAGCGTTCGGGCATCACCGAGCGCCCGGCCTGGACCAGCGTGACGCCGCCCGAGCCGATGTCCCGGCGCTCGAACGGGAAGTCGGCCGTGCCGAGATAGCGCGCCACGTCGCCTTCCCCGCGCAGCAGCGCCACCCAGCGCTGGCCGTCGGCCGGAGCCATCGGCTCGCGGAACGTCAGCCAGAAGAAGGTCGCCCCCTGCTCGGCCGGGAAGAACGCCCAGTGCGGCTCGATCCGCGCCTCGACTCCCGGGTCCTCGCCGGCAAGCGTCCGCTCGGCGATCCGCCACAGCTCCTGGCGCCAGCGCGTCGTCGCGAGTTCGGCCTTCTGCTCTTCCGAGAGCGCGCAGGCATGGGCCGCGCGGAAGTGCAGGGCCAGCTTGGGCAGCAGATCGCCGAACCGCTCCGGTTCCAGCTCGAGCAGATCCGGATCGTCCTCGGCCGGTGCGGGATCCGTGTCGATGAAGAACCACTCGAGACCGCGCTGGCGGAACGCGACCGTCGTCGGCAGGCCGTCGCGCTCGGGGTAGCGCCAAAGCAGGATCTCGATCGTGTTCTCGCCCAGGCGCGCCTCGACGGTCCGTTCCTCTTCCGGAGGTCCGAGCAGGATCCAGACCCGTCCCCGATCGGTCAGCCAGCCGGAAAGCGGCTCGTCCCCGAACTTCTCCACGGCCTGCTCGACCCGCTGCCAGAACAGCTCGCGTGCCGGGTTCCGTCCTTCCTCGCAGTTGCGGGCCATCGTGCCCCAGAAATCGCGCAGGAAGGCGGACCGCTGGCCCCGGGCGCGCGCCTTCGTCGTGTAGAGGATCGTCTCCTCGGGCGTCATCAGCAGCGAAGCCGGCCCCCATGCGAACGCCACGACCGGGCGATCGTAGGTCTCGCGCAGCGACTCCAGTTTCGCGGACGGCACCTTGTTCCCGGTCTCGTCACCTGCGGCCGGGCGCGCCGGCAGCGCGGCGACGGACACCAACAGGACGACGGTGGCTGCGAAGAGGGCGTGCGATCGTACTGAACGGTTCATCGGTTCCTCGGTCGGCGGGCGGCTGCGCGGAGGACGCCCCCCGGAAAGCGGCTCTGCGAGCGGCCGCCCACGATATCACTCGCGCCTTTCACCGGCCCGGGCCCGCGAGACGCGCCGGCTCGCCGCGCGCTGGGCCAGGATGCAGGCATCCTCCTCGTCGGGGTCCCGCCATCCGACCAGACGCCGCGCCGTCCAGGGCTCGCGTCCCTTCAGCGGCTCGGCCCGGACCGGGCACGGCTCGACCGCGCACCGCGCGCAGAGGCTGGCGGTGCACGGGTCGGGATGGACGAGCACCTCGGCCGGCTCGCCGAGAGCCTCGATCATCTCGGTCGCCAGTTCATGCTGTTCGTCATGGACCCGCTCGAGGCTCCAGAAGCGCGGCAGCGTCAGATGGAAGTCGACGAGTACGACCGCACCTGCACGGCGGGCCCGCAGCAGGTGGACCTCGATCCACTCGGCGCGACGGCGCCGTTCGAGCGCCGCCGCGATCCGCTCGAGCAGGGGCTCATCCCCGCGGTCGAGCAGCCGGCGGCCGGCCCGCGAGAGAAGCCGCAGTCCCGAGACGAGCACGATCACGCCCACGCCGAGCGCCACGACGACGTCGATGACCACGACTCCGGTGATCCGGACCAGCAGAAGGCCACCGAGCACGCCGGCCGTCGTCAACGTGTCGCTGAGCAGGTGCACGCCCTCCGCGGCCAGCACGTCGGTCCCGAGCCGCCGCCCGCGCACGAGCAGCAGCGCGCCGACGAAGCCGTTGAGCAGGCCGGCGACCAGGGCGAGGCTCATCCCCGCCCCGAGACGCGCCAGCGGGACCGGGTCGAACAGGTGGGGGATCGCCTCGCGCACGATTCCGATTCCCGCAAGGAGAATCACCAGCCCCTCGAATCCGGCCGAAAAGTCCTCGAGGCGGCCGTGTCCATAAGGGTGACTCTCGTCGGGCGGCCGGGCCGCCCACCACGCGGCGAACAGGGCGAAGGCCCCGGTCAGCACGTTGGCCAGAGACTCGATCGCGTCCGAGAGCAGCCCACGGCTGCCGGTCATCCACCAGGCCGCCGTCTTGACCAGCAGCACGACGATCGCCAGCACCATCACGCCGGTCATGGTGGACAGCCGCAGGCGGCGCTCGGCGCCGGCCAGACTGCCCGCGTCTCCGCTCGTCGCAGGCCCGGAACGGCTCGTCGCATCGACCATGGGGGTCCCCTCGCCCGTGGAAACGGCGCGGTTCCATGTTAGCCGGTTGCACTGCCCCGGCCGGCCCGACAGAATCCCGCGCATGGTCTCCTCGGAACTCGACGTCGATGCGCCGCGACCACGTCGTCGCGCCGCTCGCACCCGGCGAATCCTCGTCGTCGGGCTCGTCGTGGGGGCTCTCGGGCTTCTCTACTGGCAGATCCACCGGGGCGATCCGGCCGCCATCGGTCGCTCGATGCTCTCTGCGTCGCCGGCCTGGCTCGCGCTTGCCGCACTGCTGACCTGCGCCCGCTTCGGCGTGGCGGCCTGGCGCCTCGGCTCGCTGACCCGGCGACTGATCCCGTGCCGGCGCCGGTCGTTCATCCCGATCACGATGACGGCCCAACTCATCGGGCTGGCGATTACCGGCATTCGCGCCGGCGCCGCCGTCGTCCGGGCGGCCCTGGCGCACCGGCGTTTCGGTGGCGGCATCGCGATGCATCTGGCACCGAACCTGCTCGACCAGCTCCTGGTCGCCGTCTCCTGGATGCTGCTCGCCCTGACCC
>JAJRXN010000312.1 GCA_024276295.1 Acidobacteriota bacterium | reverse complement strand
TGCTCGTTCGAGAAGTCCGACTCGTTGCCGTTGACGTCGACGGCGACGACGGCCGAGTACCAGTTGACCTCCTCCTGCAGCCCGGTCAGCGAGTGGCTCGTCGCCATGCCGACGTCGTCGACGAACTCGTACTGGCCGGAGCGGCGGCCGTAGTACACGCGGTAGCCGGTGACCTGGTCGAGCGGCTGCGCGTCGGTCCAGCTCAGCTCGATCGACGTGTCGGTCCAGTAGCCCGAAAGGACCGGCGGCGTCGTTACCGTCGGAGCCTTGGTGCGCGACTCGAGCCCGGCCGCATCGACCGCCGAGACGAGGTAGTAGTACGTCTGCGGCGGATCGCCCGCGCCGAGATCGACGAACTCCTCGGTCGTCGAGGTACCGATCTCGTTCGTGCCGCCGCTCTTGTCCGGAACGAAGTCCGGACTCGTCCCGCGGTAGATCCGGTAATGGTCGATCGTCTCGGGCTGCCCGGCGGCATCGGTCGTCACCGGATCCCAGGTCAGGCGCAGGTCGCCCGCCTCGCGAGCGACCATCAGGTTCTGCACGTCCGCCGGGTTGGTGACGTCGGCGAAGACCGCCACCGGCACGAAGCACGCGGCCAGGAGGACGACGGCCGCCCGCATTCCGCGGAGACCGGACGAGAGCGAACGAGTGTGCATGACCTTCCCCTTCGTCCCACCGGGCGGAATCCCCCGAGGCGACCCCTGACTCTTACGCCGGCCGACCGCTCCGGACAACCGGGCCGGCCCGCGAAGACGGCGGCGCCTCGACTGCGCGTAGGGGCCGCCGATCGCCGCAAGCGATCGACGGCCCGGCTTCACGAACGATCCGGACTGGCATCGGAGCGGGCGACGCGAGAGGATCTCCCGGGACACCCGTCCCCGGAGTCTCCCGTGCACCGCTTCCCGCCCCTGCTGTTCGCCGCCGTCCTGCCCACCGCCGCCTGCGTGGCGGCGGAGCCGTCTTCCCCGGCCGCCGATGAGCGCGTCGCGGTCCGCGGAATCGTGTTCGCCGATCTCGACCGCGACGGCCGGCAGGACGACGACGAGCCCGGTCTTCCGGGGGTCGGCGTCAGCGACGGCGAGCGGATCGTCGAGACCGACGACGGCGGAAGGTTCCGCCTCGAAGCGCCGCGCGACGCCCTCGTCTTCGTGCTCGCGCCGCGGGGCTTCGCGCGTCCCGTCGACGACCGCGGCATCCCGCGCTTCTGGTCTCCCGCCACCGGGGCGCCCGCGGATCTGGCGTTCCCCCTCGTTCCGCGCGACTTGCCGGAGCGCTTCGACGTGCTGCTGTTCGGCGATCCGCAGGTCCGCGACGCGACGGACCTCGGGTACTTCCGGCGCGACGTCGTCGAGCCGCTGCTCGGCACGCGCGCCGCCTTCGCCGTCGGCCTCGGCGACATCGCCTACGACGATCCGGCGGTCTACGACCCGCTGACCGCGATCATGGCCCGGCTCGGCATGCCGTTCGTGTTCCTGCCGGGCAACCACGACATCGACGACGACGCGCTCGACGACCGCCGTGCCCTCATCACCTGGCGCCGAACGTTCGGGCCGGAAATGCACGCCTTCGACGTCGGCGAGGCGCACTTCCTCGTGCTCGACGACGTGATCTACCCCGCGCCCGAGGGTCCCCGCGACTACGTCGGAGGGTTGCGTGACGATCAGTGGCGCTTCGTCGAGGCCGACCTCGCGCGCACGCCGCGCGAACGGCTGGTCGTCGTGTTGATGCACATTCCGCTGGCCGACATGCGCACGGCCGATCGGCGGCGGCTGTTCCACCTGCTGGCGCCGTTCCCGCACCGGCTGGTCGTCGCCGGTCACTGGCACATCCAGCGCCACTTCTTCTGGACGCGCGAGCACGGGTTTCCCTCCGACGATCCGCTGCACGAACTGGTCGCGCCGACGGCGAGCGGCTCATGGTGGCGCGGGACCCTGGACGAACACGGCATTCCGCACGCGACGATGCGCGACGGTTCGCCCAACGGCGTGACGCGGCTGACGATCGACGGCACGAGCTACCGCCTGCGGTTCCTGCCGGCCCGGCGGCCGGAAAGCGCGCAACTTCATGTCGTGCTGCCGGAGCGCGTCCCCGCCCGCCGCCTCGGGCGCCAGGAGGTGCTGGCCAACGTCTACGCCGGCTCGGAGCGTTCGCGCGTCACGATGAGCATCGACGACGGCCCGGAGGTCGTCATGCGGCACGTCGAAGGGCGCGTCGATCCGCTCTACGCCGCTCTCGTCGAGCGAGACGCCGACACCGCACCGCGCCATCGCCGACTGCCGAAGCCGGTCGCCTCGCCGCACATCTGGCGCGCGCTGCTGCCGGACGACCTGCAGCCTGGATCCCACGTCCTCGAGGTGCGCTCCGTCGACATGTTCGGCCAGCGGGACACGGCGCGCGTGATCTTCGTCGTCGAGCCCCGCTGAGAGCGGCACGCCCGTTTCTTTTCCTCGTCCGCCAACGGAGAACCGGCCACGCTCGACGATCTCGAGCCGCTCGACACAGCGCGCGACCGACCGCTCAGCGCGCCAGCAGGCGTCGCAGGTGCCGGGCGACCTTGCGCAGCTCGTGCCCGCTGGCCACCGCGACGAAGATCGTGTCGTCGCCGGCGATCGTGCCGGCCACGCCCGGGACGGCGAGCTGATCGAGTGCCAGCGCCGCGGCCGACGCCTCGCCGGGCGGCGTCATCAGCACGACGAGATTCGGCCCGGCTTCACGCAGCGCGAGCACGTGGCTGCGGACCCGCTCGAGCAGCGGGTCGGCCTGCGGATGATCGCCTGCCGGCAGCACCCAGCAGCCGTCCCGCTTGCCGAGCCCCAGCGCGGCGATGTCGCGCGAGACCGACGCCTGGCTGACGGAGAAACCCCGCTGCTCGAGCGCCTCGACCAGTTCCTCCTGCGTGCGCACGCGCCGCCGCGCGACGATGGCGAGGATCGCCCGTCGGCGCGCCTCGGTCCCGCGCTGCGGAGTCATCGCCTCGTCCTCCCCGCCCGGCCGGCCAGCCGCGCCATCGCGGCGTCGAAACGCTCGCGCTCGCGACCGACCCGCCTCCGCGCCGCGGCGATCCGCCGCCGCAGCGTCGCGATCCCCGGTCGCCCGAGCCCGCCGAGATGGCGGCGCGCGGCGAGGATCTCGCGCTCCGACGGCACGTCCGGCATCCGCCCGTCCGCGATCTCCGCCGCGACCTCGCGGTAGGCGACGCGAAACGGCGTGCCGTCCTCGCGCACCCGCCGGCAGACCTCGTCGGTCGCCAGCAGGTCCGGACCGAGCGCCCGGGCGCAGGCGGCCTCGTCGACTTCGAGCGCCGGCACCGCACGCGCGGTCATCGCGAGCATCTCGTCGACCAGGTCGAGTCCCCGCATCAGCACCCCTTTCGTGAGCTGGAGATCGCGATGATAGCCGCTCGGCAACCGGCCGCTGACCGCCATCGCCTGGCAGACCAGGCCGTCGAGCAGGCCGGCCCGCGCCCGCGTCAGCTCGAACGGATCGGGGTTCTTCTTGTGCGGCATGATGCTCGAGCCGGTCGCCAGGTCCGGCGGCAGCTCGAGAAAGCCGTACTCGTCGCCCGAGAACAGGATCACGTCCCAGGCGAGCTTGCCGAGATCGCAGCCGACGCCCCACAGCGCCGAGACGACCTGCGTTTCCAGCTTGCCGCGGCTGATCTGCACCGCGGTCACCGACTGCTGGACGTCCGCGAACCCGAGCGCCTGCGCCGCCGCCGCGCGATCGAGTGGAAGCGGAACCCCGTAGCCGGCGGCGCTGCCGAGCGGCGAGCGATCGGCCAGCCGCCGCACGGCGTCGAGCGGCTCGAGATCGTCGACCAGCGCCTCGGCGAAGCCGGCGGCCCACGCCCCGACCGTCGAGGGCATCGCCCGGCGCTGGTGCGTGTATCCGGGCCAGAGCGTCCGGGCGTGCTCGGCGGCAAGGTCCGCCAGCCTGCCGGCGCAGCCGACCAGCCCGGCCTCGATCGCCAGCAGGCGGTCCTTGATCAGCAACCGCAGCGCGCAGATCACCTGGTCGTTGCGCGAGCGGCCGGTGTGCACCTTTGCGCCGAGGTCGCCGAGCCGGCGGACCAGGTGCTTTTCGAGCGCGGAATGGCAGTCCTCGTCGTGCGCGGTGACGGTCAGTTCGCCCCTGTCGGCGGCCCGCAGCGCGCGCCGCAGCGCGGCGACCAGCCGGCGATGCTCACCGGCGGTCAGCAGCCCGGCGGCGCGCAGTCCCTCGACGTGCCCGAGCGTGCCGAGGACGTCCCAGCGCAGCAGGCGGCGATCGAGCCGGCGGTCCTCGCCGACCGTGTACGCGTCGAGCAGCGGATCGACGGCCGAGCCGTCGCCCCAGAGCGTGGCCTTCGGTTTCACGCGAGGAACTCCCCGGCGACCGCCTCGTAGAGGCGCGCCGCCTCGTCGATCTCCCGCAGCGGGATCGCCTCGTGCGCCGTGTGCGAGAGTCGCGAGTCTCCGGGCCCGAGCTTGACCCCGTCGACGTCGGCCAGCCAGACCCAGTCGGACGACGTCGGCGACGCGAACGGCCGGCTCTCCGGGCGCGCGCGCAGGATCGCCTCGAGCAGGAGCGAGCCGGGGGGGGTCTCCACCGGGCGCAGTCGCTCCGAGACGATTTCGACCTCGGTCCGTGGCAGGGCGACACGCAGCGCCTCGACGATCTCCGCGTGGCTGTGCGCCGGCGTGGTGCGCACGTCGAGCAGCGCCTCGCAGGTCGGCGGCGTCACGTTGCGCGCGATGCCCGCCTCGATGCGGGTCGGCGTCAGCGCGATCCTGCCGAGCCGCGGGTGGACCCGCGGCATCTCGAACTCCGCCAGGCGGCGCAGCTCGGAGGCCGCGACGAGGATCGCGTTGTCCGGCGACGCGTCGAGATCCGCCGCCCAGCCGGCGTGGACCTGCTCGCCGCGCCAGCGCAGCACGAGCATCAGCAGCCCGCGCTGCGCGACGCACGGCTCGAGTCCGGTCGGCTCGCCGATCAGCGCGGCGTCGACCTTCGCGCCGAGCCGGTCGAGCGCGCGGGGCATCGAGGTCTCGCGCGTCTCCTCGCCGAAGGTCGCCAGGACGACCAGCCGGCCGCGTGCCGGACCGCCGCGGGCGGCCCACGCCGCCGCCGCCGCCGCCATCGCGGCGACCGACGCCTTGGCGTCGACGGCGCCGCGCCCCCGCAGCACGCCGTCTTCGACCAGCCCCGCGAACGGATCGATCGTCCAGCCGTCGCCCGGCGGCACCGTGTCGAGGTGCGAGGCGAGCAGCAGCGTCGGCCCGCCGGGCGTCGCGCCGGAAACGACCAGCCGCACGCCGGTCTCGTCGCGCACGACGTCGATGCCCTGCTCCCGCGCCCAGGTCTCGAGCCGGCGCGCGACGCGTTCCTCGTCGCCCGAGACGGACGGCGTGGCGACGAGATCGACCGCCAGGCAGGCCGCGCGTCCGGGACCGCTCACAGTTCGTGCTCCCGGTAGTCGTCCATCTCGCGGCGCGCGACGATCATCGTCCCGGATCCCGAACCGGTGAACAGCTCGACCAGCAGCGAGTCCGGCGCGCAGCCGTCGATGATGTGCGTCCGCTGGACGCCGCCGCGGACCGCGCGCAGGCAGGCCTCGACCTTCGGCCGCATCCCGGCGGTGACCGCCCCTTCGGCGATCAGCCGCTCGAGGTCCTCGGGCGCGGCGAAGGCGACCAGCGACGACGGATCGGACGCGTCGCGCAGCAGGCCGGGGCTGGCCGTCAGGAAGATCAGCTTCCTGGCCCGCAGCGTGGTCGCCAGCGCCTCGGCCAGCGTGTCGGCATTGACGTTGAGCGCGTGCCCCTGGCCGTCGGCGGCCAGCGACGCGACGACCGGCACGAAGTGCTCGGAGACCAGCTTCTCGAGTACCGACGTATCGATCGAGACGATGTCGCCCACCTCGCCGAAGTCGACCGCACGCTCGCGCCCTTCGTCATCGCGGATCGTCACCGGCGGACGGCGACTGGCCGTGACCAGCCCGCCGTCGATCCCCGACAGACCGACCGCCCGCACCTGGTGCCGGCGCAGCGCGCACAGCAGGTCGACGTTGAGCGTACCGGCGAAGACCATCTTGGCGACCTCGAGCACGTCCGGTCCGGTAATGCGCCGGCCGCCGACGATCTCCGGCTCGATCCCGAGGCGCCGCGACAGCGCGCTGGCCTGCGGACCACCGCCGTGGACCAGCACGATCCTGATCGAGAGCGACTCGAGCAGCGCGACCTGCACGGCCAGGTTGTCGACGGCATCGGCGTTGCCGAGCACCTCGCCGCCGATCTTGATCACGAACGTCTGCCGCCGGTAGAGCCGCGTGTAGTCGAGCGCACCCTTGAGTGCGGGGACGAGATCGTTCACGACGCACCTCCGAGCATCGCGAGCAGCAGGGCCCGCTGGGCGTGGAGCCGGTTCTCGGCCTGGTCGAGCACGACCGACCACGGACCGTCGAGCACCGCGTCGTCGACGACGACGTTGCGGCGCACGGGCAGGCAGTGCATGAAGATTCCGCGTCCGTCGCGCGTCGTCTCCATCCGCCCGGCGGTCACGCGCCAGTCGCGCAACCCGGCACGCTCCCGGGCCTCGGCCTCCGGATCGCCGAACAGGTCCAGCCGGCCCCAACTCTTGGCGTACACCGCGTCGGCACCGGCCAGCGCGCCGTCGAGTTCGTCGGTCACCGTGACCGACCCGCCCGAACGCGCGGCGACGGCCTCGATCGCCGCCATGTCGTCCGGATCGAGGTCCCAGCCCGGAGGCCTGGCGACGACCACCTCCATGCCGAGCCGCGCCGCGGCGATCGAGGCGCTGACCGGCACCGCCGTCGGCAGCGGCTTCGGATGCCAGGCCCAGGCGAGCACGAAGCGCCGCCCGGCCGTC
>JAJRXN010000311.1 GCA_024276295.1 Acidobacteriota bacterium | reverse complement strand
TCCGCATCAGGCTGTCGCCCGGTCCGAGCAGGTCGCCCGGATCGCGCCAGCGGCCGGCGACGGTGCCGTCCATCGGGGCGGTCAGCCGCAGTGCCGCCACGTCACGACGCGCCTGCTCGAGCGCCAGCCGGGCCCGCTCGAGTTCGGCCTGGGCGCGGGCGAGGGCGGCCCGGGCGATCCGGACCTGCTCGCGGGCCGACTCGATCTCCTCGCGCGAGACCATCGCCGCCGCCTCCTCGCGCCGGGCGAGCCGGCTCACCGCCAGGTCGAGTTCGGCCTGCGCCTGCTGGTGTGACGCCTCGGCCGAGCGCAGACCGATCTCGGCGAGACGGAGCTGCTGTTCGGTCCGCTCGTCCCGCAGCACCGCGAGAAGCTGTCCGCGGCGGACCGCGTCGCCGAGCCGCACCGGGATGCTCTCGACGACTCCGCCGAGACGGGCGACGACGACGGTCTCCCGTTCGGTCAGGGCGACGCCGGGAAAGCCCCGCTCGAAGCCTCCGGCCGTCGCGAGGCGGTTCTCCGACGCGAGGCCGGCCGCGCCGGCCAGCAGGAGGCCGAGCAGGGCGACGCGGAAGACATGTCCTGCAGGCGATCCCATGCGCGGAAGTCTACCCGGCTCCCGTCCGGGCGGGCCCGGGCTAGAATCCGCTGCCTGTCCCCGCGTGGAAACCGCGCGGAGCGGACGGGACGAGGACGGATGGACCGGGAATCGCGGCCGGAGCGGGACCAGCCGGCGGCCGGGCGGGGGCGCGAGGGGCTCTTCCGTCGCGAGGCGCTCGACCACCTGCACGACGCGCGTGAGCACGGCGACGTGCTGCGCCTGCCCCCGGCGTGGACCCGCTGGACCTGGCCGCTGATCGTCGCCGGTGCGGTCGTCGGGCTCGCGTTCCTCGTCCTCGGCCACGTCAGCGAGTACGCCGGCGGTCCGGCGATCGTGCGCCTCGAGGGGGGCTTCGACCTGATCGCCGCCGGGGGAGGCACCGTCGCCGAAGTGCTCGTCGTCCCCGGCCAGCTCGTCCGCCGCGGCGAGCTGCTCGTCCGGCTGCACGACGAGCAGGAGCGGGCCGAGCGCGACCGCGCGCTGCGCGAATTCGAGGGGCATCTCGTCGAGCGGCTGCGCGATCCGTCCGACGAGTTCACGCGCCGGGCGCTGATCGGCGCCCGCGCGCAGCTCGAGCTGGCCGAGGCCCGCCTGGCGGCAAGGCGCGTGTTCGCGCCGCGGGACGGGATCGTCGCCGACGTCCGGGTCCGGTCCGGGATGACCGTCCGCGAGGGCGACCTGCTGGTCTCGATGGCGCCCGACCGGCCGC
Organism: Acidobacteriota bacterium; assembly: GCA_024276295.1. Taxonomy (GTDB): domain Bacteria; phylum Acidobacteriota; class Polarisedimenticolia; order J045; family J045; genus J065. The sequence goes on along the minus strand of JAJRXN010000311.1, from coordinate 3,140 downwards.
GCTACTCGGTGCTCGCGCTGATCCCCGGCCGCTTCCGTCCGCTGCTCGCTCCGGGCCAGGAGCTGCTGATCGACGTTCCCGGGTTCGCCCAGGCGCGCGACCGGACCGAGGTCGCGTGGGTCGCCGACCAGATCGTCGGCCCCGCCGAGGCCAGGAGGTTCCTCGGTCCGGGCATCGGTGACGGGCTGGAAGTCGCCGGCCCGGTCGTGCTGCTGCGCGCCGAGCTGTCGGGAACGGGGTTCCGCGCCGGCGACCAGACGTACGCGTACTACGACGGCCTTGCGATGCGCGCCGAGATCCGCATCCGGCGTGAGCCGCTGCTCGTCGCCCTCGTCCCGGCACTGCGCCGGTTTGCGGACTGAGAGCCGTGCTGCGCCTGCCGTCGTTCCGGGCCCTGGCGGAGCGCTTTCCGGCGCTCGAGCGGCTCGGCCGCATCGCGCGTCGGCGTATCCCGTACATCCAGCAGATGGAGAAGGCCGACTGCGGCGCGGCCTGCCTGGCGATGGTGCTCGAGTACCACGGACGCAGCACGCGCCTGCGCGAGACCCGCGAGGCGCTCGGCGGCGCGATCCAGGGGGTCAGCGCGCGGGATCTCGTCGAGGCGGGACGCCGCTTCGGCCTGCGCGCCCGCGGCGTGCGCCTCGAGACCGACGATCTCGAGCTGCTGCCGACCGGGGCGCTGCTGCACTGGGGCTTCGATCACTTCGTCGTGCTCGATCGCGTCTCGCGCCGCGACGTCGTCGTCGTCGACCCGGCGATGGGCCGGCGGTCGATTCCGCGCGAGAAGGTCGGCGAGAAGTTCACCGGCGTCGCGCTGATCTTCGAGCCCGGAGAGACGTTCGAGCGCCGCCGCCGGCGGGACCGCACGCTGCTCGGCTACTTGCGCCGGCTGCTCGCGCACCGCCGCGTGCTGGTCCGCACGGTCGTGCTCTCGGTGCTGATGCAGGTGCTCGCGCTGGCCCTGCCGCTGCTGATCGGCACGATCGTCGACCGCGTCGTCCCGCGCCAGGACGTCGGTCTGCTGGCGCTGCTGGCGGTCGGCATGGCGGCGGTCGTCGGGTTCCACACGCTGACGCTGCTGCTGCGCAGCTACCTGCTGAACTACCTGCGCACCGCCCTCGACGCGCAGCTCTCGCTGGGGTTCATCGACCACCTGGTTCGGCTGCCGTTCTCGTTCTTCATCACCCGCGCCTCGGGCGACCTGCTGGCCCGCTTCGAGAGCAACCGCAGCCTGCGCCAGTCGCTGACCGCGACGACGCTCTCGACGCTTATCGACGGCTCGCTCGTGCTCTCGTATCTCGTGCTGCTGCTGTGGGTCTCGCCGGCGATGGGCGGGCTGGTGATCCTGCTCGGCGTGATGCAGGTCGGCCTGTTCCTCGCGCTCCAGCGCCCGGTGCGCTCGCTGGCGGCGCAGGGACTCGAGGCCCAGGCCAAGGCCCAGAGCCGGCTGGTCGAGCTGCTGGCCGGCATGGAGACGCTCAAGGCGTCCGGCGTCGAGCAGCGCGCCGCCGAGCGCTGGTCGCACCTGTTCGTCGACGAACTCAACGTTGCCCTCGACCGCGCTCGACTCGGCTCGATCGCCGGGGCGCTGACCTCGGCGCTGACGATGGGCTCGCCGCTGGCGATCCTGCTGCTCGGCGCGTTCGAGGTGCTGCGCGGCAACCTGAGCCTCGGCACGATGCTGGCCGTCAATGCGCTGGCCAGCGGATTCCTCACGCCGCTGAGCAACCTGGTGACCACCGCGTTCGATCTGCAGCAGGTGCGCAGCCACATCGAGCGGATCGAGGACGTGCTCGAAGAGCAGCCCGAGCAGTCGACCGACACCGTGCGGACGCGGCCGCGCCTCGCCGGGGGGGTCACGCTGCGCGAGGTCAGCTTCCGCTACAGCGAGCGCAGCCCGTGGGTCGTGCGGCAGGTCTCGGTGGAGATCGCGCCGGGACAGAAGATCGCGATCGTCGGTCCGTCCGGCGCCGGCAAGTCGACGCTCGCGCGGCTGATGCTCGGACTGTACCGGTCGGAGTCCGGGACCGTGCTGTTCGACGGCCTCGACATCGACGGGCTCGACCTCCAGGCGCTGCGCGAGCAGATCGGCGTTGTGACCCAGGGGGCCCGGATCTTCGGCACGACCGTGCGCGAGAACATCGCCCTCGGCGACCCGGGCGCCGATCTCGACGCGATCGAGCAGGCGGCGCGGCTGGCGATGATCGACGACGACATCGACCGGCTGCCGATGGGCTACGAGACGCCGCTGGCCGACGGAGGCGCCTCGCTTTCGGGTGGCCAGCGCCAGCGGCTCGCGCTGGCCCGCGCGCTCGTGCGCCGGCCGCGGATCCTGCTGCTCGACGAGGCGACGAGCGATCTCGATGCGGTGACCGAGGCCCGCGTGATCGAGAACCTCGACGCGCTCGACTGCACGAGGATCGTCATCGCGCACCGGCTGAGCACGATCGCCGATGCCGACCTGATCCTCGCGATGAAGGGCGGGGCCGTCCTCGAGCAGGGACGCCACGACGAGCTGCTGGCCCGCGGGCGATTCTACGCGCACCTCGTCGAGGCCCAGCTCGGGAGCGCCGGCGAGGGTCGTTGACTCGGGTCAGGGGCTTCGACTACGGTTTCCATTCGTGGTATGGGCTTGTTCGGAATCGACCGGGAAGCCGAGAGGAGGGATCCATGCGCGAGCTTTTCATCGAGGAACTCGAGGAGGTGCAGGGAGGCTGGGGATGGCCGCCGAAGCCGTGCAAGTGCTGTCTTCCCACGACGATGGCCTGTTGTGAGGAAGGCCCCTGCGACACCTGCTGCGACTGAACAGACGCATCGAGGGCCCGGTCGCTCGCCTGCGGGTGACCGGGCCCGTGCTCCCCGGACTCCGCAACCACCGGCGACGAGCCCTGCGGGGTCTCGTGCAGGAGTGACCGACCGTGGCTCCACCGGCTTCGCACCTTTGGTTCGAGGATCGAGGCCCGGCGAGCGTCTTCTGCCAGGCTGCGTCGATTCTTGGACTTGCGGCCGATCCGGCCGGGATCCGCGAGCGGTTCGAGCGCCATTCCGCGCCGAACTCGCTGCGGGCGCTGGTCGAGGTCGCGGCCGAGCTGGGGGTCGTGGTCCGGGCGTTCCGGGCCGACCTCGACGGACTCGGCGAG
>JAJRXN010000310.1 GCA_024276295.1 Acidobacteriota bacterium | reverse complement strand
GGCCGGCCGAAGCGACGGCCTTTCAGATAGACGACGTGACGGAGGACTTCGGCGGAAACCCCGCGGATCCACGGCCTTCGTCGCGTCCTGCCGCACCTGTGCGCGTGAGGTGTCCTCGCTGACCTTCCGAGCGCGTCCCGGCTCGTCCGGGGGCGACGGGAGGCCTGATGACCAGCATCGTCCCGGCTGCGCCGGGGATCCTCGGGGCGATCGTCGCCCGGGATCCCGCGCTGCTGCTGCTAGCCGCGGGACTCGTCATCGTCTCGCTGGCCGCCGGCGTGTGGATCGGCTGGCTGTTCGCCGCCCGGCGCGGACGCGGCGTGATCGACCGCGCCCGGCAGATCGGCGAGCGGCTCGTCGAGGAGGCCCGCGGCCAGGCCGAGCAGGAGGCCCGCTCGCTCCTCGCCCAGGCCGAGGAGGAAGCCGCCCGGCGCCGCGAGGCGTGGGACGAGGAGGAGACGCGCCGCCGGGGGGCCCTCGAGGAGGCCGAACAGGACGCCGACCGCCGTCACCGCCGGCTGGTCGACCGCGACCGGGCGCTGGCCCGGCGCGACCAGCTCCTCAGCGGCCGCGAGCAGGATCTCGAGCGGCGCCAGGCGGAACTCGAGAGCGCCCGGGCCGAGGTCGCGGAACTCGAGGAGCAGGTCCTGGTCCGGCTCGAGGAGACCGCCGAACTGAGCCGGGACGAGGCCAAGCGCCAGCTCATGGAGGAGGTGCGGGCCGAGGCGAGGCGCGCGGCGGCGGCGGACGTGCGGGCGATCAAGGACGAACTCCAGCGCAACTCGGAACACGAGGCCCGCAAGATCATGGCGCTGGCGATCGAGCGGCTGTCCTCGGACTTCTCGCCCGAGAGGGCGGTCTCGACCGTGCCGCTGCCCGACCAGAACCTCCGCGGCAGGATCATCGGTACGGAAGGGCGCAACATCCGCGCCTTCGAGAACCTGACCGGCATGCAGCTCGTGCTCGACGACAGCCCGGACCACGTGCTGGTTTCCGGCTTCAATCCGATCCGGCGCGAGATCGCCCGCCGGAGCCTCGAGAAGCTGATCGAGGGCGGGACGATCCATCCGCGCAAGATCCAGCAGGTCGTGCACCAGGCGCGCAAGAAGGTCGAGGAGGAGATCGTCGCCGCCGGGCGCGACGCGGTCCGCGAGTTCGGCTTCAAGGACGTGCATCCCGAGATGGTCGAGCTGCTCGGCCGGCTGAAGTACCGCACCAGCTACGGCCAGAACGTGCTGGCCCACGTGATGGAGGCCGCGCGGATCTGCGGGATCATGGCCGCCGAGCTGCGGCTCGACCAGGCGCTCGCCGAGCGGGCGGCGCTGTTCCACGACATCGGCAAGGCGGTCGACTTCGAGCAGGAGGGGACACACCCCGAGATCGGCGGCGAGATCGCCCGCCGCTGCGGCGAGCACGAGGTCGTGATCAACGCCATCGAGTCTCATCACGAGGACTGCGAGGTGATCCACCCGATCGCGGTGCTCGTCGCCGCCGCGGACGCCCTGTCCGGCTCGCGCCCCGGCGCCCGGCGGCGCACGACCGTCGACTACGTCCGCCGGATCGCCCGGCTCGAGGAACTCGGCGGGTCGTTCGACGGGGTCCGCACCTGCTACGCGCTGCAGGCCGGCCGTGAACTGCGCGTGATCGTCGGTGCCGACCGGATCGACGATGACCAGGCGGCGCTGCTCTCGCACGACCTGGCGCAGAGGATCCAGGCCGAAATGGACTACCCGGGCCGGATCAAGGTCACGGTGATCCGCGAGGTCCGCGCCCAGGCCGTGGCCCGGTAGCGGCCGGGCTTGCCGGCCGCTGCCGGGACGTTGCCATGCAGGATCGGCCGGGCAAGCCCGGGCGCTACGAGGGACGTCGGACGACGACGACCGTCTGGTCGTCCTGGCGCGGTCCCGGGGCGTGAGCCTCGACCTCGGCGAACACCCGGTCGACGATCTCCCGGGCCTGCAGGTGGGCCAGCTCGCGGAACAGGCGCTCGAGCCGGCCGGTTCCCAGCGGCTGCCCCCGCGGCGAGCGGGCCTCGGTGATGCCGTC
>JAJRXN010000309.1 GCA_024276295.1 Acidobacteriota bacterium | reverse complement strand
CGCCACCGGCGCGGACAGGTTCGCCTCGAGGGCGAGCAGGGCGGCTCCGACCACGACGGCCAGGCCAACGATCACCAGAACGAGGGTGCGGACCAGGCGCCCGCGACGTGCCGGCATCATTCGATCTCGCCCTTCTCGACCCGGCACGGCCCGGCCGGGTTCGCGGCTCCGCAGCACGCACGCCCCCGCGAGTAAGCCTGTAGTACGACGAATGCACCCGGAGGTCAATCCGGTCCCGATTCGGCGGGGGCCCGAGCGGTCTTGACGGTTCTTCCGATGGTGCGTTATTACTGGTGAGATGGAAAAAGACCCACAGACTAGGAGGTGCAGATCATGCTTCAGAGAGGTTCTCTCGTGTGGCATGCGGCGCTCGGCGTCATGCTCGTGATGCTCGGCGGCGCCGGTATCTCCTACGCCGGTGACTGCGTGATTTGCCAACTCTTTACGGATCGGAACGGGAGGACCTTCTGGGGCTGCCCGGCATCCGCAGCCGGCGGGGACTCCTGTACGATCACGTCCGCGGGGTGTCTCAACGACGGGCGCTGCATGTCGCCTCCGAGATCGGGACCGGGCCGGGATCCGCGCACGGAGGCAGCGTATCTCTATCTGCTGGCGAGTCCGCAGCACACTCTCTCCTCGCTCCCGGCGACGCTGTCGCTGGCGGAGGCCGGTGACGCCGCGTCGATCCGTCGGGCGATCGCGGAGCGCGTCGGGCTTCCCGAGAGCGACGTTTCAATGCGAGCGTGGTTCTGGTCGACCGTCGTGACGGCCACGTGGGGCGACGACGTCCGGGGCTACGTGGCCGACAGGGACGGCTTTCAGGTCCGGACGGACGTACTGGACGACGGGAGCACGCGGCTGCGGGTCTGTCGATTCCACGTCGGAGGCCAGGGAACCGACCTCGTGGCGGACGCGACGCTCGACGACTCCGGAACGCTGCTCGTGGCGATCCAGCTCGACGGACAGGATTACGTCCTCGCCGTGCGCCACGAGCGGTTCACCTCGGACGCATGGGCGGAGAGATGGCAGGACTTCGCCGCCTGGATGACCACGGACATGAGCAGCGCACTCGCCGATCCGGCCGTCGATCTCGAGTCCGCCGACGCCCCGGCGATCTGCGGCGCCTCCTGACCGGATCCCGCCGTTCCGGGCTTTCCGCGCCACCTCCTGCTGCGGCACGTCACGGCGGAGGCCGCGCTCAGCCGGAGAACGTCCAGTCGGGCATGTCGCCCCTGCGCTCCGGAGCGTTCTTCCCGCCCTCCGGAGCGGGCCCGGCCTCGCCGGCTTCCGCCGCCTGCGCCAGCTTGGGATCGAGTCGGGCGACCGCCTCGAAGCCGCAGAACAGATGCGACTCCTCGTCGACCGCCGGGACCGACATGACGCCGCGCTCGCGTGCCCGGGCGGTCTCCCGCCCGACGCGAGCCTGCAGGGCCGGGTCGTCGAACGCCGCCCGGAGCGTCGCCTCCGGGATCGCCACATCGCGCGCGGCGCGCAGCAGCGTCGCCTCGTCGCGCGGATCGGCGCCGCGCTCCCAGATCTCGTGCCACAGGGCGTCGGCCACCGCGGCCATCGCCTCCTGGCCGGAGCGCTCGCGGACGAACAGGCACAGACCGAGAAGGCAGCGCGCGTCGAAGGGGAACACCGGCGGCGCGGCGAACGGCATTCCCAGCCGCGCCGCGATCCGCCGCACGTCGTCGATCACGTAGCCGCGGACGCCCGGCGCCAGGCCGGCGGCACCCGAGCGTCCCGCCCCCGAGAGCAGGCCGGCGTCGATCGGCACCAGGCCGAGCGTCAGACCGCGCGCCTCCAGCACTTCCGGCACGCGGCGGGCAGCGAGGAACGCATACGGATCCCCGAAGTCGAAGTAGAACGTCGCGTGACCCGGGGCGGTCGTTCGTCGGGGCAGGTTCACGTCGCCTCCGGAAAGATGCCGGCCCGGCGGTCGCGCCGGGGCCATGGAGATTCATACCGTGATTTCCGGCCGGGCGCCCGCGCCGGGCGGGGTGCGAACCTGTTGCCGCGGACGACCGGCCACCGTACATGCTTTGGCGGGCGCGAGACCGCCCCAGGGGCATCGGGCAGGGGGCTTCACGAGGCTGTACCCGCGACGCTCACGACGGGCCTGGCGGGACGAAACCTGGCGAACGACAACGGATTTCCGTGAAGTTCGTGAGGAGCGCGTGACGACCCCCAACCGCAGGACAGGGCGTTCCGGACAGGCGAGTTTCCTGACGCAGGGCTGGGTCGGGCAGGAAACTCCGCGCGTTTCGGGGCGTCGTTCGGGACCGGCCGTGCCGGCCTCCGGACTCCACGGTCCGCACCACCACGGAGATGCCCGGTGATCCCCCGCCCCATCCCGACGACCCGGCATTCCACCGCCGGCCGAGCGCTCCTCGCGCTGCCCCTGGCCGCGCTCGCCCTCGTGCTGCCGGCCCTGGCAGGCCCCGGGCTCGCACCGCAGGGCGACGCCATGCTCCGCGTCGGGCCCGCCGGCGACGCCGGCGCCGAGCCGCCCGACGTCCCGCAGCCGCTCCGGCTGCCGCTCGAGACGGCAGGACCGGTGCGGGCCGTCGCGCTCGACGACGGTTCGTTCGTGCTCGCGGTGCCGGTGCGCCTTCCCGACGGCGCCACGGCGCTCGACCTGCTGCGGTTCGACGCGGGGGGGCGGCCCGTCGGCGAGAGCCGGCGGATCGCCGCCGCGGGCCTGCTCGCCTCGGGACCCGCCCTGGCATCACGCGGGCGCGAGGCGGTGCTCGCCTTCGCGACCGACACGCCCGACGGACTGCTCGTGCAGCTGCTCGCGCTCACCGACGGCCTGCCGGCCGGGCCGGCGCAGCCGGTCGCCCGTCTCGACCGTGGCGTGCTGCTCGCCGGACCGGTCGTCGCACCGCTGGCCGACGGCTGGACGGCGTTCTGGGTCGAGTCCTCGGGGACGACCTCCCTGCTGCGCGCGATCGCCTGGTCGCCCGGCGCCGGAGTGTGGGGCGACGAGATTACGCCGCTCGGCGTCGGGAGCGGCCCGGTCGGCCTGACGGCGGCCGGTGGCGCCGACGGCGCGTGGATCGCGGTGCGCGGACAGGACTTCGCCGCCGGCGAGACGATCGAGTTCTTCCGCCATGACGGTCGCGGCGCGCCGGCTCCGGCGTCGACCACGGACCTTGACGGCGGCCTGGACGGCCGGCTGCTGGTGCCCGCGGCGGGCGGGCCGCGGGCGCTGGCCGCGACACGGACGGTCGACGGCCCGGTGCTGGTCGAGGTCGCCCCCGCCCTGCCGGTCCCGCAGGCGCTCGGCCCCCTGCCCGCGGCGCTGCGCGACTGGGCGGGAGCGTTCGCGACGGACGGCAGCGGGCCGTTTCTCGCCACGCTCGCGTCCGCCGGTGAAACTCCGGGGACTCTGCGCCTCGCGATCGTCACGCCCGGCGCGGCCGACGCGCAGCCCGTCTGGATGCGGGCCGTCGGCCCGGCGGCGCGCGACCCGTTCGTCGCCGCCGCTTCGCGCACGCTGCTGGCGGGCTGGAGCGAGCCGGCGACGGCCGAGGGCACCGGGGGCGGGCTGTTCGTCGTCGCGATCCCGCGGCCGGCCGCCGCGGACGGCCCGCAGAGCCCGTCGACCAGCGGAGCGGACGGCTTCCAGCGCGTGCCGATCGGCGCGGGCGGCACCGGTGGAGGAACGACGCTCGCCTGCGGCGGCGACCGCTGGGTCGACGACACCGGCGACGACAGCGCCAACGACTGCATGGACTCGCTCAACCCGTGCGCGACGATCAGCCATGCGATCAACCAGGCGTGCGCCGGCGAGACGATCTTCGTCAACGAGGGCGACTACTTCGAGGACATCGTGATCGACAAGCAGGTCACGATCGACGCCCTCGGCTCGGGCGTGTTCACGACCGTCAACGGTACCGGGACCGGCGACGTGGTGACGATCCTGACCTCGGGCGTCGTCTGGGACGGTGTCGAGGTCACGGGGGCGCCGTCATACGCCTGCATGCACATCGGCTCGGCGACGGCGACCGGACTGCGCGACCTGCGGATCGCCAACTCCGCGTTCTACGGCTGCGCGATCGGCATCCTGGTG
>JAJRXN010000308.1 GCA_024276295.1 Acidobacteriota bacterium | reverse complement strand
AGCGGAAGCCGGTGGTCGGCCTGCATCCCGGTCACCGAGAACACGCTTTCGACCGCGTACAGCCGGTTCATCCGGCCGTCCTCGGCGCGCCGGCTCCGCGCCCACGCGCGGGCATGGCGCAGCGCCTCGGGGTGGTCGAACAGCAGATCGTCGTCGAGCGCGAGGATGACCTCGGCACGGTCGAGTTCGAGCACCGGGCGGACCGGTCGGCCGCAGGCGGCGGCCAGACCGAGGCGCTCGTGGTCGCGCGTCAGCGGGTCGTACTCGATCCAGCTCGCCTCGGGGAACCGCGCGGTGAACCGGCGGCGCATGCGCGCCAGTGTCGGCGAGGAGGACGGCTCGGCGAGCACCGCGAGCCCGGCTCCGCCCTTTGCGGCGCCGCGCGCCGCCAGCTCGCGCAGGAAGCCGAGCGCCATGGACCAGTCGGTGTCGGTCAGCCCGCCGTCATGGCGCCGCGCGGGCATCCGGCTGCGCTCGGGGTCGTACAGGCCGAGCACGGTGGCCTGGATCTGCGCCGAGCACGCGCCGAGGCTCGCCGGATGGAGCGGATTGCCGTCGACCTTGATCGGCCGGCCGTCGAAGCTCGTCGCCACCAGCCCGACTGCGGCGCCGCCGAGTTCGATCGCCGTGGCGAACGTCAGCATCCGTCCCGGAGCATGGCCTTCCGGCCGGTAGGAGTACGGGACGATCCGCTCCTCGGGCCAGCGGCAGGCCGCCATCCCCGCCAGGGCGACGGAAGCCCCCATCAGCTTGAGGAAGGAGCGCCGGGACGCCCCGCCGCCGTCTCCTTCCTCGACCGCGGCGACCGGAAACTCGGCCTCCAGGAAACGCCGGTAGTCCGGGGAGTCCGCGAGCTGGTCGAGGCTGCGCCAGTAGCCGTGGTTCGGTCCCGGCGTGCGATTCAGCGATGACATGTCGAACAGTCCACCTTCGGATTGATCTCACGCTCCTCGCGCAACCGGCGGCCCAGCTCGGCGGGATCGCCGTCGGGCTTCCAGTCGAGCTGCGTGATCTTGTCCGGGGGTCGGATGCGGGCGTCCGGGTTGCGGTGGCAGTCGAGGCACCACCCCATCGTCAGCGGCTCGGTCTGCCAGACGACCTCCATCGTGTCGACGCGACCATGGCATTCGACGCAGCTCACGCCCGCCCGCAGGTGCGCCGCGTGGTTGAAGTAAACGTAGTCCGGCAGGTCGTGCACCCTGACCCACGGGATCGGCTTTCCCGTGGCGTAGCTCTCCCGCACCAGCTCGAGCTTGTCGCTCGCTGCGCGGACCTTGGCATGACAGTTCATGCAGGTCTGCGTCGGCGGGATCGCGGCGCGCGCCTCGGTCTCGACCGTGTCGTGGCAGTAGCGGCAGTCGATTCCGAGCTGGCCCACGTGGAGGGCGTGACTGTACGGCAGCGGCTGCTCGGGGGCGTAGCCGACGTTGATCGTCGACGGAGACAGCGCCACCATGGCCAGGACGACGAGGTACACCGGCCCGCCGGCGATGGCGAGCGCGAGTCCCGGCCGGACGAGATTCGCCCACCGCGGGAAGACGAAGCGGCTGGTTTTGGGGTCGGACATGGCGCCGGGATCGTAACGCGACCGGGTCGCTTGTCAAGCCGGCATGGATCAAGGAATTGCGGTCCGCCGTCGGGCGTCACGGCGGACTCCACTCCGGCCGTCCGGGCGTGCAGCCGCGGACGGTGCTCCCGGCCCGCCCGGTCGCGTCGAATAACTCGTCGATGCACTTCTGTATGCCTGTCGCGCCGCTTCCTGCCGGACCGATCCTCCGGACGGGCGGACGATCACCACCCGCCGGCTTTCTGTTTGGACGCGGCCTGCCGCGGAGACTAGACTCACCGCCCCTTGACGCGCCGCGGCCGGTCCGCGAGGCCCGGCGCCTCCCCGTGGGAGGTCTCTCGAGATGATCGCAGGTGTTCCGAAGGAAACGTGCCCGGGCGAACGACGGGTCGCGATGGTGCCCCACGACATCCCCCGACTCGCCCGGCTGGGCCTGGAGGTGCTCGTCGAACGGGGCGCGGGGCTCGAGGCCGGCTTTACCGACGGCGAGTACGAAGACAAGGGCGCCACCCTCGCCTCGCGCGAGGAGGTGTTCTCCCGGGCCGACCTGCTGCTGCAGGTCCGCGCCGCGGGGGCCAACCCGCAGGGGTTCGAGGCGGACGTCGCGCTCTACCGGCGCGGCCAGGCGGTCGTCGCCCAGGCCGACCCCCTCGGTTCGCCGGAGCAGGTCCGGCGCGCGGCCGGAGCCGGCGTGACGCTGTTCGCTCTCGAGCTGATCCCCCGCATCACGCGCGCCCAGAGCATGGACGTGCTGTCCTCGCAGGCCAGCATCGCCGGGTACAAGGCGGTGCTGCTCGCCGCGATGGAACTGCCGCGGATGTTCCCGATGCTCAACACCGCGGCCGGCACGATCAAGCCGGCCAAGGTGCTGGTCGTCGGCGCCGGGGTCGCCGGCCTGCAGGCGATCGCCACCGCGCGGCGGCTCGGCGCGATCGTCTTCGGCTACGACATCCGGCCGGCGGTGCGCGAACAGATCGAGAGCCTCGGCGCCAAGTTCGTCGAGATCGATCTCGGCGTCGAGGACGCCGAGACCGAGGGCGGCTACGCGAAGGAGCAGAGCGAGGAGACGCTGCGCCGCCAGCGCGAGGCGCTCGCCCGCCAGGTCGCCCAGTCCGACGTCGTGATCACGACCGCGGCGGTGCCCGGCCGGAAGGCGCCGCGGATCGTCACCGCCGAGATGGTCTCCTCGATGGCACCCGGTTCGGTGATCGTCGACCTCGCCGCGGAGCGCGGCGGCAACTGCGAGCTGACCCGGGCCGGGGAGACCGTGGTCGAGGGCGGCGTCCGGATCGTCGGTCCGGTCAACGTGCCGGCAACCGTGCCGTACCACGCGAGCCAGATGTACGCGCGCAACGTGGCGACCTTCACGGCGTCGATCGTCAAGGACGGCGCGCTGGTCGTCGACGTCGACGACGAAGTGGTCCGCGAAACGCTCGTCGCCCGCGATGGCGAGGTCGTCTCGGCCCGGGTGCGCGAGATTCTCGGCCTGCCGCCGCTGCCGTCGTCGAGCGCGCCCGAGCCCACGGAAGGAGCGTCCTGATGGATCCGATCGGCCTGCTGATCATGCTGCTGACGATCTTCGTGCTGGCGATCTTCATCGGCTTCGAGATCATCACGAAGGTGCCCCCGACGCTGCACACGCCGCTGATGTCGGGCTCCAACGCGATCTCAGGGATCACGATCGTCGGCGCGATCCTCTCGGCCCACCTCGAGGCGGGGCCGACGACCAACGTGCTCGCGACGCTGGCGATCGTCTTCGCCACGATCAACGTCGTGGGCGGGTTCCTCGTCACGCACCGCATGCTCGAGATGTTCCGCAAGAAGAGGGACTGAGACGATGCACGAATTCATGATCCACGAGGGGTTCATCAACCTCGCCTACCTGATCGCCTCGGTCCTGTTCATCTTCGGGCTCAAGGGGCTGACGCATCCGCGGACCGCGGTGCGCGGCAACTCGCTCGGAGCGAGCGGGATGCTACTGGCCGCAGTGGCGACGATGCTCAAGGTCGGCCTCGACTACCGCCTGATCATCGGCGGCATGGTGGTCGGCGGCCTGATCGGCGCCGTCGTGGCCCTCAAGGTGCGCATGACCGGCATGCCGCAGATGGTGGCGCTGTTCAACGGCTTCGGCGGCATCGCCTCCGCGCTGGTCGCCGGAGCGACGCTGCTGCCACGGCTCGGCCAGTACGGCACCGGCGCCCAGGACATCCAGGAACTGGTGTCGGTCTCCGCGGCGGCCCTGATCGGCATGGTGACCTTCACCGGCAGCATCGTCGCCTGGGGCAAGCTCGAGGAGTTCAAGCTGATCCCGTCGAAGGCGGTCTCGCTGCCGGGCCAGAAGGCGGTCAACGCGATCGTGTTTCTCGCCACGGTGGCCGCCGGCGCATGGGTCGTGATCGACCCGACGCAGGCGCTGCCGCTGTGGGTGCTCGCCGGGCTGGCGGGACTGATGGGCGTGCTGCTGACGATCCCGATCGGCGGAGCCGACATGCCGGTCGTGATCGCGCTGCTCAACTCGTACTCGGGCCTTGCCGCCGCGGCGACCGGATTCGTGATCAACAACAACGTGCTGATCATCGCCGGCTCGCTGGTCGGCGCGTCGGGAATCATCCTGACGACGATCATGTGCAAGGCCATGAACCGCTCGCTGACCAACGTGCTGTTCGGAGTGCTCGGCCCGACGGCCGACACGGCGACCGCCGACGAGGTCTACGCCGGCAAGGTCAAGTCGACCTCCCCCGAGGAAGTCGCGATGCTGTTCGACGGCGCGCGGCGGGTCGTGATCGTCCCGGGCTACGGGATGGCCGTGGCCCAGGCGCAGCACGCGGTGCGCGAGGTGGCGCTGCAGGCCGAAAAGCTCGGTGCCGAGGTCGAGTTCGCGATCCACCCCGTCGCCGGCCGGATGCCGGGACACATGAACGTGCTGCTGGCCGAAGCGGACGTCCCCTACGAACAGCTCAAGGAGATGGACGAGATCAACCCGACGATGGACCAGGTGGACATCTGCCTGGTGATCGGCGCCAACGACGTCGTCAACCCGCTGGCCCGCACCGATCCGAAGAGCCCGATCGCCGGGATGCCGATCATCGACGCCGACAAGGCCCGCACGGTCGTCGTGGTCAAGCGCAGCCTGAGCCCCGGTTTCGCCGGGATTCCCAACCCGCTGTTCGCTCTGGACAACGCGCTGATGCTCTTCGGCGACGGCAAGAAGATGATGCAGGAGCTGGTCGCCGCGCTGAAGGAACAGCAGTAGTGGCGGCCTGATCCCTCCGGGGATCGGGCTATCATCGCGCCGCGGCCGGGAACGGGGGCACGCCCGGCCGGGGAGGCGGGCGTTGGCCAAGCGGATCGTGATCGTCGGCGCCGGGGTCGTCGGCCACACCAGCGCGCAGCGCCTGTCGGCCGAGGGACACGACGTCGTGCTGATCGAGCGCGACGAGGGGGCCGCCGCCGAGATCCTCGAGAAGCTCGACATCCAGGTCGTGGTCGGCAACGGCTGCTCGCTCGCCGTGCTGCGCGAGGCCGAACTCGAGCGCGCCGACCTGCTGCTCGCGGTGACCAACTCGGACGAAGTCAACATGATCACCGCGCTGATCGCCGGCTCGCAGTTCCGCGTCGAGACGAAGGTCGTGCGGCTGCGTTCGCAGGAGTACCTCGACAACATCTCGGAGCTGGCGGCGCTGTGGCACGGACGCACGTACGGCATCAGTCCCGACCGCGTCGCCGCCGAGCGGATCGCCGCGCTGCTCGGCGTGCCGCACGCGGTCGACGTCGCCGAGCTGCTCGAGCACCGGCTGCAGGTGACCGGCTTCCGCGTTCCCCGCGGCTGCCCGATCGCCGGCCGCACGCTGGCCGACGTCCGCCGCGACAACCCCGAGGCGAGCTTCCTGCTGGCGGCGATCTACCGCGGCGACGAGGCGTTCCTCCCGCGGGGCGACACGCGGCTGTGCGTGGACGACGTGGCGTACTTCACCGTCCGCCCGTCGGAAGCGCAGCAGATCGCGCGGCTGCTCGGGTATCCCGAGGTGCGGGCCGACCGGATCGTGATCGGCGGCGGCGGCCACATCGGCCGCCTGGTGGCGCGGGCGGCGCTGGAGCGCGGCCTGCGCGTCGTGCTGCTGCGTCGCGACCGCGCGGAGGCCGAGCGGCTGGCGGTCGAGCTGCCGCGGGCGCTGGTGCTCAGCGGGGACATCACGCGCGAGGAGATCCTGCTCGAGGCGGGCGTCGAGGGGGCGACGTTCGTGGCGGTCACCAACAGCCAGGAGGTCAACCTGCTCTCGTCGGTCCAGGCGCGGCAGCTCGGCGCCGAGCGCGTGATCACGCTCGTCGACAGCGCGACCTACGTCGGCCTGGCCCAGGCAGCCGGCATCCATGCCAGCGTCTCGCCGCGGCTGGCCTCGGTCGGCGAGATCCTCAAGTTCGTCCGCGGCCTGCACGTCGAGGAGGTCCAGAGCCTGCCGTTCGAAAAGATCGAGGTCTCGACCGTCGACGTCGACGAGCGCTCGCCGCTCGCCGGGCGGCCGCTGCGCGACCTGCAGCTCCCCCGGGGCGTGCTGATCGCCGCCGTGCTCGATGGCGACCGGGTGATCGTGCCGGACGGCGAGACCGTGATCCGTTCCGGGTCGAAGGCGGTGCTGTTCAGCACCGCGGCCTCCGCCGCGCGGCTGGCGCGGTTCGTCGACTGACCGGCCATGAACCCGCGCCTCGATCTGCTGATTCTGGGACTGCTGGGCGGCCTGATGGGCCTGTTCCAGCTCTTCCCGCTCGCGCTGGCGCTCTTTCTCGGCGAACCGGCGGGGCCGTTCGCCCCGGCGGTGCTGATCGGACTCGCCCTCGCGGCGGCCGGCGTCGGCATCTGCTACCGGGCCCCGCGGATCGTCCGCCCGCGTGACGGCTTCCTGATCGTCGGCGTCGGGTGGATGCTGGCCTCGGCGGTCTCCGCGGTGCCGTTCGTCGTCTCGGGAGCGACCGGCCCGGTCGACGCCTGGTTCGAGGCGGTCTCGGGGATCACGACGACCGGCTCGACGATCCTGACCGACATCGAGGCGCTGTCCGACTCGCTGCTGTTCTGGCGCTCGATGACGCAGTGGATCGGCGGGATGGGGATCATCGTGTTCACGATCGCGATCCTCCCGCTGCTCGGCGTCGGCGGCATGCAGCTCTTCCGCGCCGAGGT
>JAJRXN010000307.1 GCA_024276295.1 Acidobacteriota bacterium | reverse complement strand
GCGGGGTCCGAGACCGCCCGGTCGAACGCCGGCTCGAACGCCTCGGGCCGGATCCGGCCTTCGTCGAGCGCCGCGACCAGCGGGGCGAGCCTGGCGGCCGGGGGCAGTTCGCGCGGGCCGAGCACGCCCCGGCGCCGCCAGTAGGGAATCCGCTTCTCCAGCGCGGCCGCCAGCCGGCGGACCGTCGCGGGCCGCCGCGGGGCGAGCCGGTCGAAGAGTTCCCACCAGTCGGCGTCTCCGAGCCGCGCCGCCGTCAGAGGGTCGAGACCGGAATCGATCCAGCGCCGCTCGCGTTCCCAGGGGGCTTCCGGCAGCGTCGTGACGTCGGGCAGCATGCACTGCGGGACGGCGAGCGGTGGCGTGTCGGTGTCGGGGTACATCCGGTCCGGTCCGGGCAGGATCCGCTCGAAACCGGTCGTCCCGTCGGCGAGCGCCTGCCGCGTCTCCGCGGGAACGCCGTCGAGTGCCTCGGCCATCCGCGCGAGCACCTCGCGCGCCGCCGTGTCGGCGTCGTCCTCCGGACCCCACAGCACGACGATCGCGTCGTCCTGCTCGGCGCGCAGCGCGTGGCGCAGGTGGCGCCATTCGGCCGCGGTCAGTCCGTAGTCGGTGATGTCCGAATGGATCATGAACGGATGGCCGGTCAGGCAGGCGATCACCCGGACGCGGCCGTGCAGCTCGCGGGCGAACGTGATGCCGGGCTGCGTCGGGTGACGCAGCAGGCCGGCGCAACCGCGCAGCCGGATCGCGGCGATCGTCTCGCCGGCCTCGAGCGCCCGTTCTATCGGCTGGTATGCCGAGCGTCGGAGCGTCGGCCCGGCATCGATGACCAGCGGCGAGACGTCCCACGCGCGTCCGTCGGCGGGCATCGAGAAGAACTCGCGGGTCACCCCGCGCCGCCGGAGTTCGGCCCGCAGCCGCAGCAGGTTGAGTTGCCGGAACGCCTCGACGTGCACCAGCAGCGGCAGCCGGCGGTGGTTGTCGACGCCCTTGATCTCGACCCTGCGCCCGCCGGCGACCGACACGTTGACGTCCTGCCGCGCAGCGCCGGGTCCGCGCCGGACGCGACCCGAGGCGCGGGCGACGCGGGCCAGGAGCCGGCCGGCCTGGCGAACCTCCCACGGCGTGAGCAGCTCCGGCTCGGTGACGGTCTCGATCAGCGGCATGCCGAGCCGGTCGGTGCGGAAGACGATCTCGTGCCCGATGTCGGACACCTCGCGGCAGGAGTCCTCCTCGAGCGAGAGCTGGCGGATCCGCAGCGTGCGGTCGACCCCGATCGTCGGATCGCGGAAAGGAATCTCGCCGGAGAGCCCGACCATCGCCGTCCGCTGGAATCCGGTGGGGATCGACCCGTCGAGGTACTGCTTGCGCATCACGTGCAGTTCGGGGACGAGCTGCAGGCCGAACATCGCGGACACGAGATAGGCGATCTCGACCGCTTCCGGGTCGATCTCGAACGGCGGCGTGTCGTCCATCTCGTAGGTGCAGACCGTCTCGCGTTCGAGCAGGTAGACGATCTGCTTGCGCGTCTTGAACTCCATCAGTGCCGTGCCGTCGTACTCGCCGAGTTCGGAAAGCGTCGGACGCATGTGGCGCAGCACTTCGGCATCGTGATGGTCGACGTAGATTCCGGCCGGGCAGCGACAGAACAGCTTGGTGCGCGTCAGGAGCTGCTGGTGCACCTCGAGTCCGCACATGAAGCCGATGGCGTCGTAGTCGCCCGCCGACATCTCCGCCAGCGGCCGGTCACGAAAGTCGAGCGCCGGATCGGGTCGGGGATTGAGATCGGCCGGCGGACGGGGCGCCTCCGGCGGCAGCGGCGTGCCTTGCGACATGGACGGCTCTCGTCGGACCCGGGGCCATCCCGGGGCACGAAGGCCCGGATTCTACCCGATCGACTCCGTGGCCGCGGCCGGCCGCCCGCAGGGCCGCCGCCTACGGGCGGACGACCTCCCTGGCGGCCCGGCGGCGCGAGCTGCTGCCGGAACTGGACGCCTTCGCCTTTTCGACCTTCCACGCCGATCCGTTCCAGTGGGCGACCCAGCCGCTCTGCTTGCCGGCGTCGGTCTCGCCGCGCAGGTAGTACGACTTCGTCTTGCGTGCGAACCGGACGTAGAACGGATTGCCGTCCGGATCGCGCTGCGGCGCGTCTGCGAGGAACCGCAGCTTCGGGTCCAGTTCGTCGCGATGCCGCGCGAGATCCTCGACCCGGGGGGCGCGCGTCTCGCGCGAGCGCGGATAGTTGCTCGAGGCGAGGAAGATCCCCGCCGCACCGTCGCGCAGCACGAAGTGGCCGTCGGACTTCTCGCACTTGAGTTCGGGCATCGGCACCGGGTCGGCCTTCGGGGGTGCGGGCGTGCCGTCCCGCAGCAGCTTGCGCGTGTTGCGGCACTCCGGATAGCGCGTGCAGCCGAAGTACTTGCCGAACCGGCCGACCTTGAGCTGCATCTCAGCGCCACACTTGTCGCACTCGATCGTCGGGCCGTCGTAGCCCTTGACGCGGAACGTCCCCTCCTCGACCTCGTAACCCGGGCAGTCGGGGTTGTTTCCGCAGACATGCAGCCGGCGCTTCTCGTCGATCAGGTAGGCGTCCATCGCCATGCCGCACTTCGGGCACCGGCGCTTCTGCAGCAGTTCCTTGGCTTCCGCCTCGCCGTTTTCGGCATCGACGTTGATCGTCTCGTCACCGGGCTGGAGGTTGAGCGTCTTCGTGCAGCGCTCGTCGTCCTTCGGCGGCAGATCGTAGCCGGAGCAGGCGAGGAACACGCCGGTCCGCGCCGTGCGGATCCGCATCGTCCGCCCGCAGTCGGGGCACGGGATGTCGGTCTCGGTCGGCGTGTTGGAGCGCATCTTCTCGCGTGCCTCGGCGAGCTTCTTCTCGAAGTCGGCGAAGAACTCGTCGAGCGCCTGCTTCCAGTCGATCTCGCCGCCGGCGATCCGGTCGAGCTTCTCCTCGAGCGCCGCCGTGAAGCCGTAGTCGAGCAGATCCTCGAAGCTCTCCACGAGCCGGTCGGTGACGATCTCGCCCATCTTCTCGGCATAGAAGCGTCGTCGTTCGAGCCGCACGTAGCCGCGGTCCTGGATCGTGCTGATGATCGCCGCGTACGTGCTCGGGCGGCCGATGCCGCGCTTTTCGAGTTCGCGCACCAGGCTCGCCTCGGTGTAGCGGGCCGGCGGCTTGGTGAAATGCTGCGACGGGACGAGCGCCTCGAGCGTGAGATTCTCGTCCTGGGCGACGTCCGGCAGCTCCGTGTCCTGGCTGCCGTTCTTCGCCACAGCGGCGTAGACCCGCCGGAAGCCGTCGAAGCGCATCACGCGGCCGGTCGCCTTGAGTTCGTAGTCGCCCGCGGCAATCCGCAGCGTCGTCGTGTCGAAGCGGGCCGGGGCCATCTGGCAGGCGACGAAGCGGCGCCAGATCAGGTCGTAGAGCCGCCTGGCATCACGGTCGACGCCCTCGAGCCGGTCTGCCGCGAGCGCGACGTCGGTCGGGCGGATCGCCTCGTGCGCCTCCTGGGCGCCCTTCTTCGAGCCGTAGACCTGCGGCTTGTCCGGCAGGTACGGCTTGCCATACGTCCGCTCGATGAACTCGCGCGCCCCGTGCAGGGCATCCGACGAGAGGTTGGTCGAGTCGGTCCTCATGTACGTGATGTAGCCGGCCTCGTAGAGCCGCTGGGCCAGCGTCATCGTCTTCTTGACCGGAAAGCCGAACACGGTGCTGGCCGTCGCCTGCAGTGAGCTGGTGATGAACGGCGCGCTGGGCCGGGTGGTGGTCGGTTTGTCCTCGCGCCGCGTGACGACGAAGGACGCCTTCTCGAGTTCCTCGACCGAGCGCCGGGCCTGACCTTCGTTGTCCGGGCGGAATTCCCTGTCGCGATGCCGGACGACCTGCGCGCGGAACGAGCCCGTGCGCGCCGCGAGGTCGGCGTGGATCTCCCAGTACTCCTCGGGCGTGAACGCGTGGATCTCGCGCTCCCGCTCGACGATCAGCCGCACGGCGACCGACTGCACGCGCCCTGCGGAGAGCCCGCGCGCGACCTTCTCCCACAGCAGCGGCGAGAGCATGTAGCCGACGACGCGGTCGAGGAACCGTCGCGCCTGCTGGGCGTTGACGCGGTCCATGTTGAGGCGGCCGGGGCTGGCGAACGCCTCGGTGATCGCCCGCTTCGTGATCTCGGAGAACACGACCCTGTGGAACCGTTCGTCGTCACCGCCGAGCACCTCGCGCAGGTGCCAGGCGATCGCCTCTCCTTCGCGGTCGAGGTCGGTGGCCAGATAGACCGCATCCGCCGTCGACGCGAGCTTCTTGAGTTCGGCGACCACCTTCTCCTTGCCCGGGAGGATCTCGTAGCGCGCCTTCCAGCCCCGGTCCGG
>JAJRXN010000306.1 GCA_024276295.1 Acidobacteriota bacterium | reverse complement strand
TCCGTCGGAGGCGGATTTCTCCTGCCATCGCCGGCTCCGTCCGCCGGCCCCTCCACCCGAGAACCGCTCGCAGGGCCTCCCACGGGGCGCATCGGCGGGACCCCGTCTCGAGGCTGGCCTGCGATCTCGGGCGCTGTTCGTCGCGAGCGCGTACCCGACGCTCTCCGGCACCGCACCGGGGCGACGCCGGGCCGTTCACCCGCAGGTACCTCGCCGGAGATCGCTCCCCGGCGCACGAAGCGGGGATGTTAGGCGACCGCGGTGATCCTGTCAAGGCGGGGAAGGCGGCTCATATCCAATGGGGTCGGCGCCCCAGGCCGGAAGCTCCGGCCGCAGGGGGGTTGCGCCAGCCGCGACAGGCCGTCCAGCCGCAACCCATCCATGCCATCAGGGGAACGGCCGTACTGCCCGCCGGGCGAGCGATCGGCTGGCGCCGATCGGTCCCCCTACTTCTTCGTTTCCGGCGGCTGGGCGCCGCCGGCGAGGAGCTGGGCCAGCGCCGCATCGTCGGCGCCGGTCTCGAGGATCAGGAGGTCTTCCTCCGACTCCACCTGCTCGACCTCCGCGGCCGGCAGATCGAACCGGCGATACTCCTCGGCCCCGGTGCCGGCCGGAATCAGCCGGCCCATGATCACGTTCTCCTTGAGACCCCGCAGGTGATCGAGCGCACCCCGGATCGCCGCCTCGGTCAGCACGCGGGTCGTCTCCTGGAACGACGCCGCGGAGATGAACGAGTCCGTCGACAGGCTGGCCTTGGTGATCCCGAGCAGCAACGGCCGCCCCATCGCGGGCTGACCGTCCTCCGCGGCCACGCGGTCGTTCTCCCGCCGGAACTCGAACTTGTCCACCTTCTCGTCCAGCACGAACCCCGTGTCACCGACGTCCTCGATCAGCACCCAGCGCATCATCTGCCGGACGATGACCTCGATGTGCTTGTCGTTGATGTCCACGCCCTGCAGCCGGTAGACCTCCTGGATCTCGTTGACCAAGTAGTCCTGCAGCGCCTTCTCGCCGAGCACCTTGAGGATGTCGTGCGGATTCTTCGGCCCGTCCATCAGCGCGTCGCCGGCATGCACGTCCTCGCCGTTGCGCACGCTGATGTGCTTGCCCTTCGGGATCTTGTACTCGCGCCGCTCGCCTTCCGGCGAGACCACCGCGACCGGGATGTACCCCTTGATCTTCTCGGCAGCCTCGTCGTACTCGACGCGCCCGTCGATCTCCGAGATGACCGCCGGCTCCTTCGGCTCCCGCGCCTCGAACAGCTCGACGACACGCGGCAGACCGCCGGTGATGTCCTTCGTCTTGGTCGTCTCCCGCGGAATGCGGGCCAGGACGTCGCCGACGCTGACCTTGTCACCGTCGGTGACCATCAGCAACGCCCGCTCCGGCAGCATGTGGGTCCGGACGACCTTGCGCCCCTTCTTGATCACCAACTTCGGCACAAGCGACTCATCCTTCGAGCGGATGATCATCTTCTGCACGAAGCCCGTGACCTCGTCCTGCTCCTCGCGGACCGAGACGCCCTCGACGATGTCCTGGAAGTGCACCGTGCCGTCGGATTCCGTCAGGATCGCCGCGGTGTACGGGTCCCACTCCATCAGCCGAGTTCCGGGTTCGACGGCTTGGCCGTCCTCGACCTTGAGGATCGCGCCGTAGGCCACGGCATGGCGCTCGAGTTCACGGCCCCGAGGATCGAGCACGACGATGCTGCCCTGGCGGTTCATCGCCACGCGCTCACCGCCGCGGTTGGTGCTCCAGCGGATGTCGATGTACTTGACCGTACCGTCGTTGCGCGCCTCGATCGAGGACTGCTCATGCACCTGGCTGGCCGCGCCGCCGATGTGGAACGTCCGCATCGTCAGCTGCGTGCCCGGCTCGCCGATCGATTGTGCCGCCAGCACGCCGGCCGCCTGGCCGATCTCGACCAGACGGTTCGTCGACAGGTCCTGGCCGTAGCAAAGCTGACACACGCCGCGCACCGTCTCGCACGTCAGCACCGAGCGGATCCTCAGGACCTCGATCCCCGCCATCTGGATCTGCGACGCGAGCGCCTCGTCGATCAGTTGGTCCTTGTCGACGATCAGCTCGCCGGTCGTCGGATCGTAGACCGGCTCGAGCGCCACCCGCCCGACGACCCGATCGCGGAGCGACTCGATCACCTCACCACCCTCGATGATCGCCCGCGCGTCGAGCCCGTCGAGCGTCCCGCAGTCGTGCTCGGTAATGATCACGTCCTGCGCCACGTCGACCAGCCGCCGCGTCAGGTAGCCGGAGTCCGCGGTCTTGAGCGCCGTGTCGGCGAGCCCTTTCCGTGCACCGTGGGTCGAGATGAAGTACTGCGCGACCGTGAGCCCTTCGCGGAAATTCGAGGTGATCGGCGTCTCGATGATCTCGCCCGACGGCTTGGCCATCAGGCCGCGCATCCCGGCCAGCTGGCGCATCTGCTGCTTGCTGCCCCGGGCGCCCGAGTCCGCCATGACGTAGATCGAGTTGATCTCCCCACTCTGGTCCGCATCTCCGCCGCGCATCTTGCTGAACATCGCTTCCGCGACGCGGTCCGTCACGTCGGACCAGATCGCCACGACCTTGTTGTAGCGCTCGCCGTTGGTGATCGCGCCGTCGCGGTACTGCTGCTCGACCTCGATCTGCTGCTGCCGAGCCTCGGCAACCAGCCGTCCCTTCTCCTCAGGGATCACCATGTCGTCGATCCCGATCGAGATTCCCGCTTGGGTCGCGTAGTGGAACCCGAGCGCCTTGAGCGTGTCGACCATCGCCACCGTCAGGCTCGTGCCGTAGTTGGCGTTGACGTAATCGACCAGCTCCTGCAGCCCCTTCTTCTTCAGCACACCGTTGACGAACGGCATCTTCTCGGGAAGCGACAGGTTGAAGATCACGCGCCCGACGGTCGTGTCGACGATCACGTTCTCGACGTCCTGGATCGACGCTCGCGCGACGTCCTGCGTGTCATAGAGCGTCGTCAAGTCCATCAGCCGGCCCGAGTAGCGCAGCTTGATGGCGGTCAGCGTCTCGACCTCGCCGGCGTGATAGGCCAGCAGCACGTCCTCGGTCGACCCGAACAGCCGGCCCTCGCCGCGCCGGTTGGCGCGCGCCATCGTCAGGTAGTAGATGCCGAGCACCATGTCCTGGGTCGGCACGACGATCGGCTTGCCGTTGGCCGGCTTGAGCAGGTTGCGCGTGCTGAGCATCAGGAACTGGGCTTCGGCCTGCGCCCGGCTCGACAGCGGAACGTGCACCGCCATCTGGTCGCCGTCGAAGTCGGCATTGAACGCGGTGCAGACCAGCGGATGGATCCGGATCGCCTTGCCCTCGATCAGCGTCGGCTCGAACGCCTGGATCCCGAGCCGGTGCAGCGTCGGCGCACGGTTGAGCAGGACTGGGTGGTGCTGGATCACCTCCTCGAGGATGTCCCACACCTCCGGCCGCTCGAGTTCGACCATCTCCTTGGCGGCCTTGATCGTCGAGACGATTCCCCGCTCCTCGAGCTTGTTGTAGATGAAGGGCTTGAACAGCTCGAGCGCCATCTTCTTCGGCAGGCCGCACTGGTGGAGCTTGAGTTCCGGGCCGACGACGATCACGGAACGTCCCGAATAGTCGACCCGCTTGCCGAGCAGGTTCTGCCGGAAGCGGCCCTGCTTGCCCTTGAGAGCATCGGACAGCGACTTCAACGGCCGGTTGTGCGTGCTCCGCAGCACCCGGCCCCGCCGGCCGTTGTCCATCAGTGCGTCGACGGCCTCCTGCAGCATCCGCTTCTCGTTGCGGACGATGACGTCCGGCGCCCTGAGGTCGAGCAGCTTCTTGAGCCGGTTGTTGCGGTTGATCACGCGCCGGTACAGGTCGTTGAGGTCCGACGTCGCGAACCGCCCGCCTTCGAGCGGAACCAGCGGCCGCAGCTCCGGCGGGATCACCGGAATCACGTCGAGGATCATCCACGACGGACTGGCGCCCGAACGCCGGAACGCGTCGACGACCTTGAGCCGCTTGGCGAGCTTCTGCCGACGCTGGATCGAGGTCTCGTTGCGCATCGCGTCCCGCACGTCGACCGCCATGCGCTCGATGTCGAGATCGCCGAGCAGAGTCTTGATCGCCTCGGCGCCCATCCCGGCCTCGAACACGGCGTCCTCGTGCTCATCGCGGATCTGCCGGTACTCCTCCTCGCTCAGCAGCTGGCCCTTCTCCAGTTCGGGAACGTCACCCGGATCGAGCACCACGTAGGCCTCGAAGTACAGGATCCGCTCCAGGTCCCGCTTGGAGATGTCCAGCAGGTGCCCGATGCGGCTCGGGAGCTGGTGGAAGAACCACACGTGCGAGACCGGCGACGCCAGCTCGATGTGGCCCATCCGTTCACGGCGCACCTTCGACTGAGTCACCTCGACGCCGCACTTGTCGCACACGACGCCGCGGTGCTTCATGCGCTTGAACTTGCCGCACAGGCACTCCCAGTCGGTGACCGGGCCGAAGATCTTCGCGCAGAACAGCCCGTCGCGCTCCGGCTTGAACGTGCGGTAGTTGATCGTCTCGGGTTTGGTGACCTCGCCATACGACCACGACCGGATCTTCTCCGGCGATGCCAGACCGATGCGGATCGCCGAGAAATCGTTGATCGTTCGCGCCTTGTCAAAGAAAAGCGAAGACTTGCTCAAAGCCCCGTCTCCTTCATCGCTCCCGCATCACGGGATCAACCGTCGCAGGTGCGACGTCAGGCCTCTTCGCCAACCGTCTCCGTCATCAGTTCGATGTCCAGACACAGCGCCTGCAGTTCCTTCACCAGCACATTGAACGACTCCGGCAGTCCCGGCTCGATCCACGTCTGCCCCTTGACGATCGCCTCGTAGATCTTGGTCCGGCCGTACACGTCGTCGGACTTGCAGGTCAGCAGCTCCTGCAGGACGTGTGCCGCGCCATAGGCCTCGAGCGCCCAGACCTCCATCTCGCCGAAGCGCTGACCGCCGAACTGCGCCTTGCCTCCCAGCGGCTGCTGGGTGATCAGCGAGTACGGCCCGATCGACCGGGCGTGGATCTTGTCGTCGACGAGGTGGCTCAGCTTGAGCAGATAGATGTACCCGACGGTCACCCGCTGCTCGAAGACCTCGCCGGTCATCCCGTCGAACAGTTCCGTCTTCCCATCGGTCGGCAGTCCAGCCTGGGTCAGGAAGCCCTTGATGTCGCTCTCGTGGGCTCCGTCAAAGACCGGGGTCGAGAAGTGCAGCCCCAACACCCTGCCGGCCCAGCCGAGATGCGTCTCGAGGATCTGCCCGACGTTCATCCGGCTCGGTACGCCGAGCGGATTGAGCACGACCTCGACCGGCGTGCCGTCCGGCAGGTACGGCATGTCCTCTTCCGGGACGATCTTGGCGATCACACCCTTGTTGCCGTGCCGCCCGGCCATCTTGTCGCCGACCGACAGCTTGCGCTTCATCGCGATGAAGACCTTGACCAGCTTGATCACGCCGGGGGAGAGTTCGTCGCCCTTCTCCAGCGCCTCGATCCGCTCGCGGTGGAACTTCTCGAGCAACTGGATCTTCTTCCGCGTCCGGTCCTCCAGCTTGCGGATCGCCTCGAGCGTCGTCGCCTTGCGCGGCTTGACGTCGAGCCGCATCAGGTCCTCCGTGGCGAGGCTGCGGATGATCTCCCGCGACAGCACCGTTCCCTCGGCGAGGATCTCGCGTTCGCCGTCGAGAGTCATCAGCGGAGAGCGAAGCGGTTCGCCCTCGAGCAGGTCCGCGATCAGCCGTCGGTTCTCCTCGGTGATGATCCGCACCTCATCGTGGAGGTTCTTCTCCCAGCGACGGATCTGCTCCTGCTCGATCGCACGGTGCCGCGCGTCCTTTTCGACCCCCTTGCGGGCGAAGATGCGGACGTCGACCACGATGCCCTCGATCCCGGGCGGCGTCGTCAGGCTCGCGTCGCGAACCTCACCCGACTTCTCGCCGAAGATCGCTCGCAGGAGTTTCTCTTCCGGGGTGAGCTGGGTCTCCCCCTTCGGCGTCACCTTGCCGACCAGGATGTCTCCCGGCTTGACGTGGGCGCCGATGCGGATCACCCCGCTCTCGTCGAGGTCCTTGAGGAACTCCTCCGAGACGTTCGGAATGTCACGGGTGATCTCCTCCGGTCCGAGCTTGGTGTCCCGGGCCTCGATCTCGAACTCCTCGATGTGGATCGAGGTGTAGGCGTCCTCCTTGACCAGGCTCTCCGAGACGACGATCGCGTCCTCGAAGTTGTAGCCACGCCACGGCATGAACGCCACCAGCACGTTGCGACCGAGGGCCAGCTCGCCCTGGTCGGTGCAGGGTCCGTCGGCCAGCACCTGGCCGGCACGCACCCGATCGCCCTGGTTGACCAGCGGCTTCTGGTTGATGCAGGTGTTCTGGTTCGAGCGGCGGAACTTGATCAGCGAGTAGACGTCGGCGCCGAACTCCTCGCCGCCCTCCTCGCCGGTGACGCGGACGATGATCCGCGTGGCGTCGATCTTGTCGACGATTCCCGAACGACGGCAGATCACCACCGCCCCGGAATCGCGGGCCGACGTCCCCTCGAGGCCCGTCCCGACGATCGGCGCCTCGGGTCGCAGCAGCGGCACTGCCTGCCGCTGCATGTTCGAGCCCATC
>JAJRXN010000021.1 GCA_024276295.1 Acidobacteriota bacterium | reverse complement strand
GGAACGCTCGGCGTCGTGCTCGAGGCCGACCTCCGGCTCCTCCCGGCGCCGGAGGCGATGCTCGCGGGGATCCTGTTCTTCGCCGACGAGGAGACGGCGTTCGGTTTCGTCGAGGCGGCGCGGGACGGCGGCGACCCGCGGGTCCGGCCGCTGTCGCTCGAGTACTTCGGCGAGCGGGCGCTCGAGCTGATCCGTGACGAGGCCGGACTGCCCGGCGACGCGCGCACGGCGATCCTGTTCGAGCAGGACACCTCGGCCGACGCCCTCGACGGGACGACCGCCGCGTGGATCGATCTCGCCGCGGACTGCGCCGCGTCCGAGGCGTCATGGCTTGCGGAGGGTCCGCGCGACCACCGGCGTTTCCGGGAGTTTCGCCATCTCGTGCCGGTCCGGATCAACGAGATCCTCGCGCACCGCGGCGTGCGCAAGATCAGCACCGACACCGCGGTGCCGCGGGGGCGGCTGGCCGAGCTGCTCGGGCAGTACCGCGCGCTGCTCGAGGCGGAGCGGCTCGAGTACGTCGAGTTCGGCCACGTCGGCAACGACCACGTGCACGTCAACGTGATCCCGCGCGATGCCGGAGAGATGGCCCGGGCCCAGGAGGTCTACGGCAGGCTGATCGGCATCGCGGTCGCCCTCGGCGGCAGCATTTCCGGCGAGCACGGGCTGGGGAAGACCAAGGCGCGCTACCTCGCCCGGCAGTACCCGCCGGAGGTGATCGAGCGGATGCGCGCGATCAAGCGCGCGCTCGATCCGCACGGGATCCTCGGCCGCGGGACGATCTTCGCCGACTCCGGCGGTCCGGCCGGGCCGTGAGCGCGGCGCTGCCCGCACCACGCGACGAGCGGGCGAGCGACAGATTCGCCGCACGCGGCGGCCTGCTGCTGACGGGGCATCCCGACGGGCGCGTCAGTCTGGTCCAGGACGCCCTGCTGGTCTGGACCGCGACCGGCACGCTGCTGCACGCCGGGCCGGCGACGAACGAGTTTCCCGACGCGAAGCTCGTCGCCGGTTCGGACCGGGCGATGCTGCTGGCCGGGTTCTGGGACCCGCACGTGCATCTGCCGCAGCTCGACCTGGCCGGCCGGCATCGCGAACCGCTGCTGACCTGGCTTGCCGAGCGGGTCTTTCCCGAAGAAGCCCGCCACGCCGACGCGGCGGTCGCGGCGACGGCGGCCCGGGCGTTCTTCGACGCCCTGCTCGCCGCGGGGACGATCGGCGCCGGCGTGCTCGCCGCACCGTTCGAGGTCTCGGCGGTCTGCGCCCTCGAGGAGTCGTGGCGCCGCGGCGTGCCGTGTCGCTGCGGGCCGTCGATGATGGACACGCACGCTCCGGACGCCCTGCTGGCCGACACGGAAGAGTGGAAGACGATCCAGCAGCGGCTGTTCGGCCGCTTCGCCCAGGATGCCGCCATCGTGCCGCGCTTCGTGCTCGCGGCGAGCGACGGGCTGCTCGCGTGCTGCGGTGAGATGGCCCGCTCGCACCGGGCCCGCGTGCTCGGCCACATCGCCGAGACGACCGACGAGGTCACGGAGGTCCTGCGCGCCACCGGCGCGCCGAGCTACACCGAGGTCTACGAGCGTGCGGGGCTGCTCGGTCCGCGGACGATCCTCGCCCACGGCATCCACCTGACCGACGCCGAACTCGGACTGCTGGCGTTCTCGCGCACGGTGATCGCCCACTGTCCGACGTCGAACCTCGCCCTCGGCAGCGGGCGGATGCCGCTCGAGAAGCTGCGCGCCCGGGGCGTGCGCTGGGCGCTGGCGAGCGACGTCGGCGCCGGGCCGGAGCTGAGCCTGCTCCACGTGATGCGGGCGGCGCTCCGCGTGCATCGCGGGCAGGCGCGGCTGGCCGAGGACGAGGCGTACTGGCGCGCGACCTGGGCCGGTGCCGAGGCGCTCGGCTACGGCGCCGAGCGCGGCGCTCTCGAACCGGGACGGCAGGCCGACTTCCTCGTCGTCGAGCGGGCGCCGGCACGGGTGCGGACGGCGCGCGGCGCGATCCGGGCGCTGATCGAGCGCGGGGCGGGGGAGGGCTGGAACGGGCTGTTCGAGGCGGTCTACATCGGCGGCCGCCGGGTGCTCTGAGCGGCGCGCCGTGTCCCGAACCTACTCCGCGCGGAACGGCTCGGCGTCGCCGGCCCCCTCGCGGAGCAGGCGCGGCTCGTCGCCGTCCGTCAGGTCGACCAGGGTCGTCGAGACGACACCGCCCCAGCCGTGATCGAGAAACAGGTCGATCTGCGATCCGAGCCGCGCCTCGATCTCGTCGGGGTCCGCCAGCGGATACTCGTCGTCCGGCAGCCGAGCGGTCGTCGCCATCAGGACGCCGCCCGCCTCGCGGGCCACCTGCCGCGAGACCGGCTCGTCCGGCACGCGCAGGCCGATCGTC
>JAJRXN010000305.1 GCA_024276295.1 Acidobacteriota bacterium | reverse complement strand
TCCGGCAAGGCCTGGCTCGAGTTCCTCCCGGCGGGGCCCGGCAGTCCTGCGGCGGGGACGGGCAAGAAGGTCTCGTGGTCGATGGGCAAGCCGGGGCAGGCGACGAGCACGTTCGAGCAGCCGTGGGACCCCGCCTCCGGGAAGTGGGTCACGGGAAAGACGCGGCTCGTCGTGAGCTGGAAGGACCTCAGGGGCAAGACCTGGACCGCGAAGTCGGCCCCGGTGACCTTCGAGCGCAAGTGCACGGCCACCGGCGGCGGCCTCGCGCTGGCGCCGCAGATCAACTCCGGCACGGTGAAGGTCAAGAGCTTCACGGTCGACAGGACGAAGGCCGCGATCAAGTGTCCGGGCAAGGTCACGTTCAAGGCGACGATCACGAGCACGGAGAAGCTTTCCGGTCGGGTCTGGCTCGAGACCGTGCCGAAGACCGGACGTCCGCGCCCCGTCAAGGGAGGCCGGAAGCTCGCTTGGTCGATGAACAAGCCCGGTCAGGCGACTTCCACGCTCGAGCAGACCTGGGACCCCCCGAAGAAGGATGGATGGGTCGAAGGCCGGACGCGGCTCGTCGTGAGCTGGAAGGACGCCAAGGGCCGCACCCACACGGCCAAGTCGAAGCCGGTGACGTTCACGCGGCAGTGCCTCAAGACCGTCGCCCCGGTGCGCATCCAGCGCTGAGGCGACCGGCGGCGGCATGAGCCGGCACGCCGTGCCGCCGGCGCCTTCTCAGTCGCCGTTCCGCGGCGGTTCGAGCAGGCTCGCCGGCCGCAGCGCGTCGCGGCCGAAGCGCCGGGTCAGTTCGTCGACCAGCCGCGCCGCCCGGCGCTCGCGCTGCTCACGCTCGTCCGGGAACAGCGGTGGCGTGACCCCGGCCTGCGGGACGAGGTCCTTGACGCCGAGCCCGAGCAGCCGCACGCCCCGGCCCCGGAGATCGACCCGCTCGCGCAGCAGGTCGCGGCCGGTGGCGAAGATCGTGCTCGCAAGGTCGGTCGGCTCGGCGAGCGTCCGCGTGCGCGTGACCGTGTGGTACCGCCCGTCGCGCACCTTGAGCACGACCGCCCGGCCGAGCACGCCGCGCCGGCGCAGCGCGCGCGCGACCCCCTCGGCGCGCGCCCGCAGTTCGCGCAGGATCGCCGCCGGGTCGTGCAGGTCGTCGGCGTAGGTCCGCTCCTCGCTGATCTGCCGGCGCTCGTGTCCGGTGACGACCGGCCGTTCGTCGATCCCGCGGGCGCGGCGGTGCAGGAACACCGCCGTCCGGCGGCCGAACATCGCCGCCAGCTCGTCTTCGCTGCGTCGCACCAGGTCCCCGATCGCCCGGATGCCGCGCCTTGCGAGCCGTTCGGCCAGCCGCGGGCCGACCCCCGGAATCGCCTGCACGGAAAGCGGCCACAGCAGCTCCGGGATCCGCTCGCGGGTCAGCACGACCTGGCCGTCCGGCTTGTCGAGATCCGAGGCGATCTTGGCCAGGAAGCGGCACGGCGCGATCCCGGCGCTGGCGGTCAGCCGTTCCTCGCGGCGGATCAGTGCCCGCAGTCCGGCCGCCCGCTCCGCCGCCTCGTCGAAGTCTCGCACCACGTCCGACAGGTCGGCGTACGCCTCGTCGATCGAGACGCGCTCGACCCGCGGCGCCAGCTCGTCGAGCATCGCGAAGATCCGCCGCGAGACGGCGCGGTACAGCTCGCCGCGCCCGCGGACCCAGACCGCGTCCGGACACAGCTTCTCCGCCGTGACCGACGGCATCGCCGAGCGGACGCCGAAGCGCCGGGCCTCGTACGAGCAGGTGGCGACCACCCCGCGACGGCCGCGATGGCCTACGATGACCGGCCTGCCGCGCAGCTCGGGCCGTTCGCGCTGCTCGACGGCCGCGAAGAACGCGTCCATGTCGAGGTGCAGGACGATGCGGGGAGCGCTCATCCCCCCGAGAATAGACCGGCCGTGGAGAGACGACCCGTGAGCCAGCCGCTGCCGCCCGGAAAGGTCCCCTGGGACCTCGTCGCGCGCCACGTCGCGGGACCGCTGCCGGCGCGGGTCGAGCTGGGCCCGGCGGCCGGCGAGGACGCGGCGCTGGTCCGCTTCGGTGACGAGCTGTGGGCGATCGCCTCCGACCCGATCAGCTTCACCGCCGAGCAGGCCGGCCGGCTGGCCGTGCTGGTCAACGCCAACGACGTCGCGGTCGCCGGGGCGCGCCCG
>JAJRXN010000020.1 GCA_024276295.1 Acidobacteriota bacterium | reverse complement strand
GCGCGGTGGTACGGCGCCGGCAGGAGCCCCTGAAGCCACTGCGGGCGGATCCCGCCACCACGCACCGTCCGGCGACGATCGAGGGCGCGGCGGGGCCGGTCAGTCCGCCGCTCCGCGCAGCAGGCGCCACCAGAGCGGTCGCGGAGCCTCCTCGCCCTCGGCGAGCGTGGAGAGCGGCTCCGGGACGGGAAGCGCGAGTGGCGGGGCGGCGAGCACCGGCTGCGGCTGTTCCTCCTCCTCGTCGCTCGCGGCGGGTTCGGCCGCCGTCTCCCCCTCGTCGCCGGCAGTCGCCTCGCCTTCGCCGGACTCGCCGTTCTTCTTCTTGCGGCGACGCCGCCGACGGCGGCGCTTCTTCTTCACGCCGTTCTCGCCCTCGACCTCGCCGTTCTCGTCGTCGGCGGCAGCCGCCGGTTCCTCGCCGGGCTCGGATTTGCCGGCCGGCTCCTCGGCGGTCTGGACCGACTCCTCGTCGGCCGCCGCCCCTTCGGCCTCGCCGTTCTTCTTCCGGCGGCGCCGGCGGCGCCGACGCTTCTTCTTCACGCCGTTCTCGCCCTCGGCGGTCTCGGCTTCGGCCTCGGCGGCCGCGGCCGCCTCGTCTTCCTCGTTCTGCGCCTGGATCTCGACGTGGCTCGGAGGTACGACGATCGGCTCCGACGCGCCGGAGCGCTCGCGCACGACGGTCTCGAGCGTCACGTCGTCGCGGCCGTACTCGCGCATGCCGCGCACGACGATCCGCGTCCGGTAGCGCTCCTCCCACTGCACGAGTTCCTCGCGCTTGTAGTTGAGCAGGTACTCGGCCACCTCGGGCGGCCCGCGCAGCTCGAACTGCTCGACGTCGCCCCGGACGACCCGTGTCTGCAGCCGCCGCAACGCCTGCATCGCGGCCGCCTCGATCGTCTTGATCTTGCCGGTGCCGGCACAGGTCGGACAGTCGGTGTAGCGCAGCGACGACTTTTCCGCGGCGAGGCGCTCGCGGCTGATCTCCATCAGGCCGAGCGACGAGATGCGGGTCACGTCGTAGCGGGCCCGGTCCTTCTTCAGCGCATCGCGCATCGCCTTTTCGACCTGGCGGATCGCCTTGGTCGGGCGCATGTCGATGAAGTCGATCACGACCAGCCCGCCGAGGTCCCGCAGGCGGAGCTGGCGCGCGATCTCCTCGGCCGCCTCGAGGTTGGCCTTGAGCGCCGTGTCCTCGATGTGGCCCTCCTTGCGCATCTTGCTCGAGTTGACGTCGACCGCCGTCAGCGCCTCGGTCACGTCGAAGACGACCGCCCCGCCCGAAGGGAGCGGCACCCGGCGCCGGAAGATGTTCTCGATCTGCTCCTCGAGGTTGTGCTTGTTGAAGATCGGACGGCTGCCGTCGTAGAGCTTGACGATCCGCTTGCGGTGAGGCGCGACGGTCTCGAAGAACTCGAGGATCTCCTCGTACGTCGCGCGGTCGTCGACGAGCAGCTCGTCGATGTCCGGCGTCATCAGGTCGCGCACGGCGCGGATCACCAGGCTGCGTTCCTGGTAGATCAGCTTCGGCGCCCGCACCTGGCGACCGGCCTCCTCGATCCGCTCCCAGAGCCGCATCAGGTACCTCAGGTCGCGCTGGAGGTCGAGCTTGGTCGCCGCGGCGCCGGCCGTGCGGACGATCAGTCCATGCTCTTCCGGCCGGTCGACGCCCTCGATGGCGGAGCGCAGCCGTTCACGCTGCTTGTCCTCGAGCTTGCGCGAGATGCCGACCGACGTCTGGTACGGCGTCAGGACGAGGTAGCGCCCGGGCAGCGAGAAGTACGTCGAGACCGTCGGCGGCTTGGTCGAGAACGCATCGCGCACGACCTGCACGAGCAGCTCCTGACCCTTCTGCAGGTGGTTCTCGAGCCGTCCGCGCTGGGCCTCGCCCCGCACCGGGTGGATCGCGAAGTTGACCTCGTCGAGGGGCAGGAACGCCCCCTTCTTCTGGCCGATGTCGACGAAGGCCGCCTGCAGGCCGGGATGAACCGACTCGACGCGGGCCTTGTAGATGTTTCCCTTGAGCGAGCGATGATCGAACGTTTCGATCTCGAACGCCTCGAGGACTCCGTCATGGAGGATCGCGACGCGGCTTTCTTAGGCATGCGTCACGTTGATCAGCATCACCTTGCGCGGTTTGCTGGCCACGAATGAATCTCCCTGCAAGCGGTGCGCGGCCCGTCATGATCCGGCCTCCACGTCCCCGCCGTCACGACCCTCGAGCCGTGCCGGGAAGATCTCCACCGGCACCCCCGGCAGCGCGGCGCGGGCCGCGCGCGCGATCTCGTCGAGTGTGGTCGCGTCGAGGGCGGTGACCTCCGGCGTCGGCGGCCGGCGCGCGACCGTCGTCACCTGGACGCCGGCCAGCTCGCCACCCGCATCGACGATCTCCGACAGCCGGTCGGCCCATGCGCCGATCTCCTGCCGGGAGGGACCCTCGTCACGAAAGCGGAGAAAGAGGCTCTGGATCACGAGCGGATGGCGGCGCGCCTGCTCGCGAATGTTTTCGAGGACGCGGCCGTACGGGACCTTCGTCACCGCGACGAAGCGGTAGTAGTCCTCGGTGCCGGCATCCAGCTTGGCCCAGATGCGCCCGCCGCGGCGGACGAGCGCGTCCAGGGCCGCATCGACTCGCTCGAGATGAAACGTCGAGGCGTTGGTGATCAGCGTCATCGGCAGGCCGGGCAGGATCTCGTCGATCGCATCGCCGATGGCCTCGATGACCGGGCCGAGGCGCGCGTACGTCGTCGGCTCGCCGTCGCCCGACAGGGCGACGTCCGCCACACGACGCAGTGCCTCCGGAACGCCGTCCCGCCCCGCGAGCCGCGCGAACTCGCCGCGCGCCGCCGCGGCCAGCATCTCGCGCAGCTCGGTGAGCAGCACGGCTTCGTCGACCCGGAGGATCTCCGGCTCGACCGTCCGGTCGACCTGGCAGTAGATGCACCCGAAATTGCAGCGCCGGTCCGGGTTGAGGTTGACGCCGAGCGAGATCCCGCGCGCACGGCGCGAGAGCACGGCGTAGACGTACCGGTTGTCGGCGAAGCGTCGCGGATGATCGTCGACGCGAAACGCCGCCCGCGCCGGCGGGCGTACCGGGCCGCTCACGCGACCTCCGCCGGGGCATCGACCCCGGTCCCGATGGCGGCCGCGGCGGGGGCCTCGAAGGCCGGATCGTCTCGCGTCACGTCGTGCATCCCTCTCGCACCGGTCCGGACGTCGCCCGGACCGGCCAAGGCAATTGTAACAGCCGCAAGCAGATCCGCCGCCCCGGGGGGGCTGGCATCCCCGGGCGGGGGGCGATACCTTGCGCCCGGGGTTCCGAGTGGCACGCGAGACGCACGACATGACGGATGGCGACCACCCGCCGCTGCGGCGCGAGCTGGCGATGCTCGATGCCCGGCTGGCGCTGATCACCGACAGCCGGGCCCTCGTGCGCCGGGTCGACGCGGAACTCGGGCGATTCCTCGTCACGGGCGTGGCCGATCCGACACCGCTCGAGGTGCGCTTCCGTCCGTCGCCGCCGCGGGCGGCCGTGCACGGGGAGACGTTCCTGCTCGACCCGGGTGCGGCCGTGGACCAGGCGTTCGCGCTGCTGTTCCGCGCCGCCCTCGACGAGACGGTCCGGTTCGTCGTGCTCCATGCCGCGGCCCTCGAACGCGCCGGCCGCGTGCTGCTGATCGCGGGCCCCTCCGAGAGCGGCAAGACGACGCTCGCGCTGGCCCTGCTGCGCCGCGGCTTCCGCCTGCTCTCGGATGACTTCACCCCGCTCGAGCGGAGCAGCGGCCTGGTCGTGCCGTTCCTCAAGGCGCTCGGCATCCGGCCCGGGCCGGGCCACCGGCTGGCCGACATCGCGCCGGAAGAACGCCGGGAAGAACGGGTGCCGTTCGATGCGGGCGGACTTCCGGACGGCTCGCTCGCCGCGGAGGCGGCCCGGCCGGCCGCCATCGTGCTCTGCGACGGCGGCGAGAGGCCGGCGGACCCGTACGCCCCGTTCCTGTTCGGCGTCACGACGACCGGACCGGTGCGCGAGCTGGCCGTGCGGCTCGCGCTTCCCGGCGTCGACCTGTGCGACCAGGCGCCCGGACGACTCGTCCTGCGCCTCGACCCCGCGCGGCTCGACCCGCGGCAGCTCGACGTGATCCTCGAGGACGACCCGCACGTGCTCGAGTACGGCCTGGTCCCCAGCTCGTTCGAGCGCCGCCGCACGGCGCCGCGGCTGCTGCCGATGCGCCCCCGCGACGCCCTGCTGCTGCTGCTGCGCGACGTGCAGAACCGCCGTCCGGGAGGCGCGCTGCTGGCCTCGCTCGATGACGACCCCTCGCGACTGGCTTTCGAGCTGGCACGGCTGGTCGGCAGCCTGCCGTGCGCGTGGCTCGTTGCCGGCGAACCCGAGCCGACGGCCGCCCGGCTGCAGGCCTGGTTCGATCAGGTCGGCGCGGCGGCGCCGGCTCTCGACGGCCCGGCCGGACCGGCGGTCCCCGGATCGACGTCGATCACGTAGCCGGGGGCGCCGGTGATCGAGACGCGGTACTCGGCGCGGACATCCGGCACCTGGAACACCAGCCCGACCGCGAGCGAGGGCGGCACTCCCTGGGCGTTGCGCACCGCCTCGAGGCGTCCCGTCGCTCCCCGGAGCAGACCGGGCTGCCCCTGGACCTCGAGCGGCACACCGACCGGGCGATAGACGTCGCCGTGCGGGTCGACCAGCGAGACCATCGCCGACGGCCCCGACGGGACGATCGAGAGCGCTGGAGGACCGTCGTCGGTCGCCTCGAGCACGAACGAGATCTCGAGCCAGACCGAGCCTTCCGCCGGCTCGACGCCGGCAAGGTCCTTGTGAATCTGCCAGCCGAGCGGCGTGACGCGCAGGCCGTCCCGTTCTAGCGGCGCCCCGGGCACGAACGGTCCCTCGCGCCCCGCGACATGGCGATCGAGCCAGGCCAGCGAACGCCGGAACGCGTCGATCACATGGGGCGGCTCGTGCAGGCCGTGCCCCTCGCGGGGATAGCCGACGAACTGCACCGGACGGTCGAGAGCGGTCAGCGCCCGGTAGAGCGCCTTGGCGTTCGTCAGATAGGTGTTGTCGTCCTCGATGCCGTGCAGCAGCAGCAGCGGCGCATCGAGCGTCGCGACGTGGGTCAGCACCGAGCGCTCGCGGTACAGCTCGGGTTTTTCCCACGGTGTCCCGCCGAGGTAGTGCACCTCCCACTCGAAGGCGTCCGACGTGCCGTAGTCCTGCGCCAGGTCGTAGATCCCGGCCAGCGAGATGCCGGCACGGAACCGGTCGGTCGTCGCCAGCATCCAGTTCGTCAGGTACGCCCCGTAGCTCGCCCCGCCGACCGCGGCGCGGCCCGCATCGACGAGGCCCTCCCCAGCGATCGCGTCGAGCCCGGCCAGGACGTCGCGCACGTCGCCGCCGCCGATGTCTCCCGCCAGCGCCCGGGCGTACGCCTCTCCGAGACCGGACGAGCCGCGATACTGGGGGACGAACACCGCCCATCCGGCGGCGGCCCACGCTTCCATGTCGTACAGCGCGAGATGATCGACGACCCGCCAGTGGGGTCCGCCGTGGAGCCAGACGAGCACCGGCGGAGGCGTCCCGAGCCGCGGCGCCTCGTCCGGAGGCAGGACGAGCAGCCCCTCGTGCTCGAACTCCTCGCAGCGCCACGTCACGCGCCGGCGCGGGGCGCGGATCCACCGCTCGACCTGCGGGTTGAGCGCGGTGAGCGTCTCGATCCGCGCGCCGGCCGGATCGGCGAGTTCGACGACCGCGATCTCCGGCGGCCGGTCGCCGCCTTCCGCGACCAGCGAGACCGTCGTCCCTCCGGCGTCGAGAGCCGAGAGCACGGCCCCCTCGACCGGCAGCAGCTCCGTCGTACCGCGGGCGGGATCGACCAGCACGAGGCGTGATTCGAGTCCCCACGCGACGAGGGCCACGACGCGCCCGTCCCCGAGCGGAACGAACTCCTCGAGGTCGCGGTCGATCCCGGCGAGCAGCGGTCGCGGACCCGCCTCGGGCGCCTCGAGATCGACCGCGAGCAGTTCCTGCCGGCTGAACGCGCAGGCCGGATCGGCCCAGCCATGGAACAGCACGAAGCGCCCGTCGGAGGTGAAGCGCGGTCCGCTCTCGGCACCGCCGCGCCCCCGCGTCAGCGACTCGCGGCGCCCGGTGTCGAGATCGCAGAGCACGATCTCGAGCTTCTCGTAGTCCTTCGAGCGGCCGGTGTGATTCGTCGCATAGACCAGGAACCGTCCGTCCGGTGAGAGATCGAAGCTCTCGATTCCCAGCAGACCGCCGAGCAGCCGCAGCGGCTCGTCGTCGTCGAGCGGGTACTCGCGCACTTCGTAGCGCGGAATGTCGAGATCGGCGACCTCCGGGTCGTCATGGACCTCGCGACGACGGCGGCGCCAGCCGCGCTCCGCGGGCGAACGGGCTTCCGGTCCGAGCGTCAGGATCGCGGCGCCGTTGCGGGCGAAGACGAACGCCTCGACGCCTTCCGGGGCGTCGGTCAGGCGGCGCGCCTCGCCTCCGGCGCGCGGAAGCAGGAACACCTGGAGCTTGGTCGCCCCATCCTCGCGCTGGTCCTCGTCCTCGTCCTCGT
>JAJRXN010000304.1 GCA_024276295.1 Acidobacteriota bacterium | reverse complement strand
TTCCGAGAGAAGCGCCTGCGCCCGGCGCCGCTCGTCGAACGGCCCGGCGACCAGCGCCCAGGACGTCCCGCGGCGCACGACGGCAAGTCGTTCCACGAGGTCCCGCGGCTGCTCGCGCAGCATGGCGTGGAGCATCTCGCGGCTCTCGGCGCGCAGCAGGACGATCTCGAACGCTCCGCGCGACGGCGCGGCTCCTTCCGGCGCCGTCCCCTCGCCTCCTTCCGGCGCGCGCGCCAGCGCCGTCCCGGCCAGGGCCGCGGCCGCCGCCAGCACGAGCCACCGCCGGATCATGCGGGGCCGTCCTCGCGGGCCGCGACCCGCGCCAGCAGCAGGAGGGTCTCGGAGTAGTAGCCGCCGCCGGTGCGGTCGGGAAGCACGATCGCCCCGCACCGGACCAGCGCGCATCGCGCGAGCCGACGGACGCCGTCGAATCCGGGCGGGGCCGGCCCGCCGATCTCGCCCGTCACGAGATCGATCCAGGCCGGCGGCGCCCCGTCGAACCGGTCCCAGAACGCCACGAACGGCCGGAGCCGCTCCGGTGTCGTCTCGCCGGCCCACACCAGGTAGAGCGGGATCCGGATCGCGTCCCAGCCGAAGCGGGGGGGAAATCGCTCCGCGGGGGCCAGTCCGCCGCGGGGACCGATCGCGATCCAGTCGGCCGGCAGGCCGTCGTCACCGAAACGGGCCAGCGCCAGCAGCATGCGCCCGCTCCTCTCGACGGCGTTCCAGGTCGGCGACGGGTCGAGCCGCCGCAGCGCGTCGAAAGCCGGCCAGATCCAGTACGACAGGTTGACCGTCACGACGCCGTCGTGCTCGAAACCCTCCGCTCCGGGAAGCAGGACCGGCCCGTAGGGCGTCTCGCGCAGCAGGCGCGTGCGGACCGCCCGCGCCAGGCCGCGCGCCTCGTCCCGCAGTTCGTCGCGGTCGAAGGACTCCGCGGCCCGCGCGAGGGCCCACGCCGCGACCAAGTCCGCGTCGGTGGCGTTGTTGCGGTCGGTCACCCGACCGCCGGCGCCGTCGACGGTCTCTTCCCAGCGCCAGGCGAGCAGCCCGTCGTCGCGGACGGCGAGATGCTCGAAGGTCCAGCGGCGGATCCGCTCGAAGGCCTCCTCGTCCCGCCAGGCGGTCGCCAGCAGCATGCCGTACGCCTGCCCTTCGGAATGCGTGATCCCGCCCTGGCGGTCGTCGACGACGCGTCCGTCGGGGCGCAGGTGCGCCGCACACCAGGCGCGCCACGGCTCCGGCGCGAGCGGTGCAGACTCCCGCTCGCGGCAGCCCGCGGCGACGCACAGCACGACGCCCAGCGCGAGGAGCACATCCCGGCGACGGTCACCCCGCATCGGACGTGCCCGCCGCGAGCCGCTCCTTGCGCGAGCGCAGCAGCCGGCGCGCCACGAGCGCGACCGCACCGAGCAGCAGCGCGACGACCGCGATCGCCAGCACCGGACGCAGCGAGAACAGGAAGCCGAGGCGTGACGTGATGCGCCGGCTGCCGACGAGGTACTCCGTGCCGACCCGCGCCGTCTCGAGGCTGTCGGGATCGCGCCACAGCGCCAGATCCCCCTCGAGGGCGTACCAGGTTGGTCCGTCGACCAGCTCGGTCGCGGCCGCGGCGAGCCGCCCGTGGCCGGCGGCCGTCAGCGTGACGATGGTCCGCCTGGCATGTCCGGGGCGCCGGTACTGCATCAGCACGGCGTACCGCCCGAGACCGCCCGTCTGCCGCACGAGCGTCGTCGTGCGGCGGCGCGGTTCGAGCGGTTCGCCGGCATCCGGCCAGAGCCAGCCGCCGAGCCAGGCACGCAGGCGCGCGAACGGGCCGCGCGGACGCTCGCCGGGAGCCCTGTCGACGAGCGACGGATGACGCACCTCGCTCGCCGCTCCGCCCGGCATCAGCGGTGCGCCGGTGAGCTGCCCGCGTTCGAGCGCCTGCTCGACGGCGACGTAGAGCACGTCGCGATCGCCCGACGGTGCGTCCGTGCCGATCTCGAGTGCGTGC
>JAJRXN010000303.1 GCA_024276295.1 Acidobacteriota bacterium | reverse complement strand
CGCCTGGCGCTGCGGGCGCGTGCGCGAGGCCCACCGCGATGCCCTGGCCGCGCTGCGCGAGGACGAGCGCGCGGCCCTGGCCTGGGCGCTGCTCGGGCAGGTGCTCGCCGCGCGATTCCGCGACGAGGCCGGCCGGCGCGCCTGGGACCGGGCTCTGGCCCTCGATCCGGTGCTGTGCGAGGCGCTGCTCGGACGGTCCACGGTGACGATCGACCGCGCCGAGCGGACGGCGTATCTGCGGCGGTTCGTCGATGCCGCCGGACGTTGTGGCGAGCCGCGGCGACGCGTCCGGGCGGCGCTCGAGTCGATCGAGTTCATCCGCGCCCTCGGCGAGCGGAAGATCTTCGTACTCGAGCGCGACGAACTTCCCGGCGAGCTGCCGCTCGCGCCGATCGTGTCGCGTCCCGGGGTCGTTTCGGGATGGGTTGCACGGATCGGCGTCGGTCGTGCGGGCCGGCTGCCGGTGCTGGTCGACACGGGAGCCGCAGGACTGCATCTCGACGCGCGTGCCGCACGCAAGGCGGAACTCGCCCCGCTGTCCGGCGTGACGCTCGTGGGGGGAGGTGGCGGGGGAGAACACGCGGTCACCCGCGGCCTGCTCGACCGCCTCGACCTCGGTCCGCTGGCGTTCCGCCACGCGCTGGCGATCGCCGCGATGGACTCGCTGCACCCGCGCGGCGTCTACCGGGCGATCCTCGGCGCCGACCTGTTCTCGGGCACGACGCTGACGTTCGACTTCGCGCGTCGCCGGCTCGGCATCGACGAGGCCGCTTCGCCGCCTGCAGACGCGGTGGATCCCCGCCGGGTCGATCCGTGGAGCCATCGCGCCGGGGCGCTGCCGCTGCTCCGCGTCGCGGGAATGCTGCTGGTGCCGGTCACGATCGAGACCGGCAGCGCGCGGCTCGAGCGGCTGATGCTGTTCGATACCGGCGCGTCACG
This sequence comes from Acidobacteriota bacterium, assembly GCA_024276295.1. Taxonomy (GTDB): domain Bacteria; phylum Acidobacteriota; class Polarisedimenticolia; order J045; family J045; genus J065. The sequence continues at coordinate 1,338 of JAJRXN010000303.1, read as the reverse complement.
GACGATGCTCGACGCGGGCTCCGCGGTGCTGTTTCCTGAACTGCGTCGCGGCGCGTCGGGACGGGCGCGCGGCTACGGTGGGGCGATCACACTGGCCGGCCGGCTGCCGAGACTGCGCATCACCGCCGGCGGGTCGAGTGGCGAGGTCAGGAACGTCCCGGTGCTCGACCTTTCGGCACGCTCGCGGCTGACGGGCGTCTATGTCGGCGGTTTCCTCGGCAACGACTGGCTGGCACGCCGGAAGGTCACGCTCGATCTCGCGCGCGGCGAGGTCCGGATCGAGGAGGGCGACGCCCCGGGGCGCGGCCGGCGCCGGACGCGGCGACGCTGACGCTCAGGCGTTCGGGCCGTCCGGCGCGTGGCGGCGACCGGTCGGGATCGGACCGAAGCGCGCCTCGAAACGGTGGATGTTGTCCGCCAGCGTCTCGAGCAGTCGCTTGGCATGGATCGGCGCGGTGACGATCCGGGCGACGACCTGAGGCTGCGGTGGGAGATCCACGATGAAGTCGACGATGAACTCGTCCTCGTTGTGGGCGACGATCGCCTTGTTGGCGTAGACGCCGCGGTGCGTTTCGGGATCGATCTTGATGTCCACGCCGACGCGGCGCGGTCCGGTGTCCTTTTCGCTCGCCATGCTCAGTCCTCCGGCGGGGCCCGGTCGAGGTCGCGGCCGGCCAGGGCCAGCACGGCGCCCTCGATCGCCAGGCGCGGGTTGCGATTGAAACGCCGCAGTTCGGCACGCAGGTCGTCGAGCACGGCGACGCGCGAGAGTGCGGGACCGGCGAGATGCGGCAGCGCGCCGGCCACGGAGTCGTCGATCGTTCCACCCGCGACGAGCGGTGCGGCACCCTCGGCGCCGGCGGCGAGGTCCCGGAGCAGCGTCAGCAGCGCGCAGAGCGCGGCATCGGCCTCGTCGGCATCGGCGCCGAAGCGTTCGCCCGCCTCGACGGCGACCGCCGCCGGCGGCGCGCCGCGGGCCAGGGCGCCGAGCAGTCCGTTCCAGAACGCGAGCCGCTCCTGCTCGCGCTGCGGGTCGAGCCGCAGGGCGGCTCCCGGGCGGCCGCCTGCGAGGCCGGCCCGCAGCGCCGCCTCCTCGGCGTCGAGACCGGCGCGCTCGAGCACCGTGACGAGCACCTCCTCGGCGAGCAGGCCGAACCGGACCATCCGGCAGCGGGAGCGCACCGTGACCGGAAGCGACCACGGGGCCTCGGTGACGAGGATCACGACGCCGTGGGGGGGCGGTTCCTCGAGCACCTTGAGCAGCGCGTTGGCCGCCGAGGGCGTCATCCGGTCGGCCGGATCGACGATGTAGACGCGGTGCGAGAGTTCGAACGGCGG
>JAJRXN010000302.1 GCA_024276295.1 Acidobacteriota bacterium | reverse complement strand
CAAAGGCCTTGAGCCGTTTCTGGGCGCGGTTGAGACCACGCACCAGCCGGTTGTCATTGGCGTAGAGCTCGATGTAGGCCGCGCCTGCCCGGATGCCGCGTGCGGATGCCATGCGATTCTCCGATCAGGTGTTGAGGGTGCCCGAAGACTGCGAAGGACCAGTCGGCGGCGTGACCACACGCCCTTCCTTCATCCCCTTGTTGAACGAGGCCTCCTTCTCCTTGCGGAGACGGACCGTGCCGAGGAAGAGGCCGACCAGTCCGGTCATCGCGGGGAGTGCCGGGCCGAGCATGGGCACGCCCGCGACGGTGGGGCCGATCTGGTCGAGCGTGGAGAGTGTGAGTTGGCTGAAGATGCCTCGGATTTCGCCCGCTCGTTCGATGTTCGATTTCCATTGTGAGCCGACGCGCTGGGTCTCCTCGAACCACGCGCGGTACTCGGCTTCCGCCTCATTGAGCGTGACCGTGGACGGGAGCCCTTTGGTCTGCTGGATCGTGTTGGGCGTCTTCACACGGACGATGTCACCAAGATCGAAGCCGGCGCACGCGCCGAGCGCGAGCGTGATCATGATGAGTGCGAAGATGTAGGCGTAATGACGGTGTTGCATGGTTCCTCCTTGAGTCTGCGGGCTTGTATTTCCTTGGCTCCATCCTGATGCCTGATGCCCAATGCCTGATGCCTTCCCTCAATGAAGATGTCCTTGAGGATGCTCACATCCACCTTCTGCTTCGGTTTCTGCGTTGCGGCGAACGGGTCGAAGTCGGTCGGCCGGAATGCCCGGTGCTTCTTGGGATCGCGGTTGGCGTTGGCGATCAGGGCCATGAGCGAGCTGGTGCGTGCCCACTCGTCGCGCTGCCTGGCCTCTGCCATCGCGGCCAGTTCACGCAATGTCAGGGGACCCGGATCGATTCCGACAATGCCGGCGAGTCGCCAAATGAGGCTGTAGGCTTGAGACTGGAGGCTGGAGGGGTGTTGTTTTCCGAGTTTTCCTCCAGCCTCAGGCCTGCAGCCTCCAGACTCTCTTCCGCGATCCGATCCAGCTCGCCGCTGGCGATCCGCTGCTCGACCAGGTCTCGGGCTTTGTCCATCACCCGGCGGGTCGTGTCGAGGACTCGTTTCAGGTTCGCCCGGTCCCTCGGGCTCGGGGAAAAAGACACAAGTTCCTCGAGCAGGGCTGTGGTCGCGTGCTCGATCGCGTCGCCCGCCATCGCGCGACCAAACTCCTCATCACTCACGCCCTGCGCGTCGGCCTCGGGCTTGCACACGGCGTACACGATGTCGCACAGCAGGACCGGATCGGTGATGAGCCGGTCGATGAGCTTGCCGCCGACGACTTCGAGCAGATCGACATCGAGCAGGCCCCGCACGCGCTTGATCGCGTCCACGGTGATGCTCACCGTCCAGGTCCGACCCGCGTTGTCGGTAAATGTCTTCATGGTGCCTCCAATCAGATCCAGACGGGCGCGGTCCCGGCGTAGGTGACCTTGGCGGTCACCGACACGGTGAGCGCCTCTTCGAGCTGCTCGTTGCGGCTGAAGTTGGTGATCGAGAAGTCGGCCTCAAGACCGGAACCCGCTGCCCCGTCGAGCACCTGCAGGCCGAGCACCGCGTTGTTGAAGAACGCGTCCTTGATGGCCGTGAACCCCGCGTCGGCGGTGTCCCAGACCATCTCGAACTCGACGCTCGCTTCCTTGAGCGTTCCCACGATGGCCCGCCAGCCGGAGTTGGCGCGGGTCGTGATGTCGGCCTCGCCGGTTTCCAGGCTGAGCGTCACGTCCTTGACGTTGGACAACTCAAGCCACGGGCCGCCGACGCCGCCGACCGAGTAGTTGAGTACGGCATCCATGCCGAGTTTGATGGCCATGGTGTTGGTCTCCTATCGAACGCTGCCTGCCCAATGCCGGGGCAGACGGCTCTGTGTCTTTTCAAGTGCCGGTCCCATGAACGGCCGCTTTGGGTATCGCTGTCGCTTGTATCGCCCGCCGAACTCGTGGGCTCGTGCGGACTGGCCGACGATCCGGAACTCCGGCCCGATCACCACACGCTGCTTGTTCTTCTCGACGGCAAACCGGATGGCGCGGCGGAGTTGCCCGCGTCGCGTCCTCGGTGGCTGAGCCGGCGCTGCGGGATTGGGGCTCTTGCGGATGCTGCGCCGGGCCGTGAGTCGGATCGCCGCACCGGCGTGACCGAGGCTCTCGATGTTGGCCCGGCGCGCCTTGCGGAGCACCTTGGGGATGTCCGCGCGGGTATTGACTTGGAGTCCGATCGCTGTGTTCATCTGAGCACCCGGAATGTCAGCGTGACGATGCTGGTGAACAAGCGCTTCTCGGTCAGGTGCTCGGGCGCGAAGACCGGCTCGGTGGCCACCTTGAGCACCGGCACGCTGCCGACGCCATCGACCTGCACTCGGCCAAGCCGGAAGTGATCGGTGATCTCCTCGGCCAGCGTCATGAGGCTGTCCGCTTCGGTGTCGTCGGCGACTTTCTGCTGGATACCGATGTCGATCGCGTAGTCGTGCTGGTTCTGATTCCGGCTCGACGCAAGGACCTCGACGCTCTTGGGCACGACCGACACATGCAGATCCGTCATCTCCGGGAGATCGAACACGGGCTGATAATGCCGCTCGGCGGTGAGTTCCTGACTGAACGATGCGCTGTTCAACGATTCGACAACCGCATCGGCGATAGCGATGAGTGTGCTCATGGTTCACCTCCGGCGACATGAGGCCGACCGTTGAATCGCCCTTCCAGATACGACACACGCCGCTCGATCGAGTAGATGTCACTGCGTAGGCTGCGGATCTCCACGGTCAGGTCATCGAGCTGCCGACCGACCTGATCGAGCTTGGTCGTCACGACACCCCATTGAACGGTCAGCGCGAGGATGCCGATCAAGGCCGTCAAGCCGATCCCGGCCCAGCGGGCTTTGCCATTCGTGGGGGCGTTCGTTGCGTGTGGTTGTGTGTTGACCTGGCTCATGGGGTCGGCTCCGTGGCGATGTGCTTGGTGTGGATGCGGAGGGCCTTGCGGTACGGATCGCTGTAGCGGAAGACGGGCTCATCACCGGGTGAGAGGACTTCGTAGACGAAGGTGCTCGTGCCATCGGTCTCGCGGATCTGATCGCCGTGCTTGGGAAGCGTGACCTGACCGTCGAGCTCAAGATCAGCCGTGCGGATCAGGTAGTCCCGGCTCTCGGTCTTGTGGACAATGCCATACTCATCCGCTTGCTCGAAGACGGTCCGCCCGACAGTGGCCTGCACTTCAACCGTGCTTGAGCCACGCGCATACGACACCGATCGCGTCATGTGCTGGTGTCGCTGGTCGTCGAGCCAGCTTGCGCCTTGTTCGAGCATGTCCGCCACGGCGACTCCTTCCTTCGACCCCTACTGGCTCATCCGCACGCGCACGGTGGTGTCGTTGTCGCCCGCCGCCGCGACGCTCCGGCCGATGCGCTTGTTGGCACCCGATGCACCGTCCGTCGTCGCCACCGTGTTGGCTTCGTCCCAGTACACGTCCAATCCGACCGCGATGGCTTCGCCCACACCGGCCGTCTTGGGCAGGTCGAAGACGCCGGTCAGTTCCAGCGTGCCCAGCTGCCCCGCACCGATGTCGCGTTTGGTGATGCCGACGAGTTCGCCCTGAACGATGACTTCGCCGGCCGCGACATCCGCCGCCGGGGTGTAGTCGATCGCGTTGCCTTCGTGGATGTATGTCGCTGTCATTGCTGTGTCCTCCTCATCGATGGGCTCCTTCCCACCGAGTTGATCGCTATTTGGGAACCGGGTCATGTCCGCTCGACCTCACGGATCAGGCCTCGCCCTTCATCTTCAATGCGCCGCGGAAGTCCTGTTCTTTGACGCCGAAGTCGAGGTAGCCCCGGAACTCGATGCCCAACCGGTTGAAGACCATGTCGTTCTTCTCCACGGCGGGCACCTGCTTGCCGTTGAGGAAGACCACCTCGATCGCCGGGATGGCGCTGGGCTGGGCCAGCAGATACCAGGCCTTGTCCGAGGAGCCGGTGTAGTCCTCGTTGTCCAGGTAGTCGCTGGCGACCACCTCGAACTTGCCCGTGTGCGGGTTCTTGTTGCTCTTGGGCGTGGAGGTGAACTCGTTGATCGTGACCGAGGTCATCAGCTGATCGGCGAGGATTTCCAGGCTGGCCGGCACCAGCAGCAGCTTCGGCCGCACGCCCAGCGGGTCCTTGCCGCTGCCGCCCGGGGCGGGACGGCGTTGCTTGCTGAAGGTGTTGCGGGCCAGCGTCAGCCCGTCGATGCTCAGCGCCGTGTCCGCGCCGGTCTTGTAGTTCTTGTGACCGCTGGAGAAGAAGCTGCCCGGGTTGCTCAGCCAGAGCGTCCAGAAGACCTTGTTGATGGTCAGGGCCGCGCCTTCGCCGATGCGGAACGGGACTTCCTTCAGCGCGTCGAGATCGTCGTTGATGATGTCCTCGCGGTAGATGCCGAACATCTTCCCGTAGGTGTCGGCCTTGTTGGTGTACGACTCCTCGCCGACCGCGCCGTGCTTGAACTCGCCGCCGTAGGCGATGGGTTCGAACCCCATGTCGGCGGTAAAGCGGTAACGGGTGACGGTCTTGAAGTCGCGCACAGAACCGATCTTGGCGATCCGACGCCAGGCGTTCTCGACGAAGTCGAAGCCCGCCAGCAGGCTCTTGTTGGCGATGTTGGACATGATCCCCGGCAGGCTCATCGTGCTGGCGGCGGCTTCGAGGATCTCCGCCGGGCTCGCGCCAACCGCCGGGATGTGGTGCCCCTCGGCCGCGGCGGCCAGGCGGATCACGCCCGCCACGCCGATGTTGCGATACCGGTGGGCGGCGTCGAGCGTCTGCTCGCCGTAGTCCCTGACGAGCTGATCGTCGCTGAAGGCGTTGGTCGCCAAGCACGCGGCCGCCTCGATCACCTTCGGGGTGGTGTCGGCCCGGCCGCTGATGACGCCCGGAGCGCTGGGCCGCGAGGCGCGGAGCACCTCCAGCTCCGTGCGCGTGGCGTCCCATCCGTCCTCGATGGCCTTGGCCTCGATGTCCGGATGCTTGTTGGCGCAGACGTTCCGGATCGCGGCGATCCGCTTGCTCTCGGCGGCCGCTTCGGCGCGCATGGCCCGGACCGATTCGCTGATCTCTCCGGAAGCGGACGGAGCATCCGTGCCCTCATCCGCTCGCGCTTCGATCTGCTCCTCCTGTTGCTCCTGCGCATCCGAGGCCTGCTCGGTGGTGGTTGCCGTGGTGGTGACATCCTTATCGCTCATCGCGTGATTCTCCTTGTTCTGGACCGTGTCTTGGGCTGCGATCCGGGCGGTGGTGCCCGTGTCGGCACCGCTGTCGACGAAGCTGATTTCTTTGAGCACCGCTCGCCGGACCACATGCACGGGTCCGGTCAACGTCCGGCCGTTGACCCTGACGCTGTGGCCAGCGGGCACGACCTCGGCCTCGACGACCGCCGCGCCGATGGATGCCTGCCAGGGGAAGCCGTTCACGCCGCTCCGCGCCACATCCCGCGCCCAGCTGGTGTCGCGGCTGATCAATCCCTCGGCGACGAGTTGCACCCCCCCGGAAGTGTTCTCGACGGCGACCCGGTGGGTGTGTCCGACGCCCTGGCGGCGTTCGTGGTCCAGGCGGATCGGCAGGTTCTGCGACGGGATGTCCAGGCCCGCAAGGTCGACCACGACCGGGTGCGGGAACCCGGCGATCCGCATCAGCCCGCCCGTGTAGGCGACCATGCGGAACTTCGGCAGGGCCTTTTCGCCATCGGTTCCCGGCCCGGCCGCCTCAACCGTCAGGGGGCCGCGCATCGTCACGAACTCAGGCTGCTTGTCGTTGCTGTGCGGCATCCGCGATCTTCTCCTGTAATGGTGTTGTCTCGGGTTGGGTCAGCCCCAACTCCGCCATGAGCCGCTTTTCCTTGGCTCGCTGACGCAGCTCGGTTTCCCAGTCCCTGCCCTGACGGGCGTACTCCATCGCCAATGTGGTGGTGTTGCTGGCCAGACGCGTGGCCTGGGCGCTGGCTTCCTTCGCCGGGTCGACGTGTTCGTTGCCGTCCCAGAACCACTGGTGCGGCAGCCCGCCCGGGCGTGAGTCGATGCCCCGCAGGAAGGCGAAGTCACGCAGCAGCCGCGCTTCGCGCAGCCAGGCGAAGAACAGCGGATCGAGCACGACGCGGTTGCAGTCGGACTGCTCGACCCGGATCGACTTGAAGTAGGTCTGATGGTCGAGCCGACCGGAGGCGTAGTTGTACCCCGAGGAGTTCCCGGCCGCGACGTTGAAGGGCATGTTCAGGCAGCGGGCGATCTCGTTGAGCAGCTCGCGTTTGAACTCGCCGTAGGTCGTGCCCGGCTGCTCGGCCTTGATCTGCCCGAGTTTCCAGCCGTCGGGCAGCACGGTGGCCATGCGCTTCTCGAGCTCGACGATGTCCATCGGCTCGACCGCCGCCGCTTCCCCGCTGGCGGGCGCGTCGGTGAACAGCACCGCCGCGAAGTCCGCCGCCGTCTCCGCCGCGCCGAGGACCGCCAGCGTGTACCGCCGCAGCTGCGCGAACAGCGGCAGCGCGGGCGTGATCTCCGGGACGCCGCGATGCTGGCCCGCGCGATCGGGCCGGAACCAGTGGATCATCGACTCGGCCGGCACGGAGTCGAACGCGTCGACGGTCGAGGGGAAGACCGTCTGGCCGGGGTGGTGCCGCAGGACCAAGTACCGGCGCGGGTTGCCGTGGCGATCGAACTGAACGCCGTCCACGGCGGTGTCGTCCGCCAACCGCGGGGCCGGGTTGGTGACCCGGTCGGCCTCGACGAGCTGGGCGTCGATCTTCACCGGTGACCGCAAGGCCGGGTTGCCCGTGAGCAGCGAGAACGCCTCGCCGTCGGTCGCCTTGGCCATCCGCATCGTGCGGAGTTTCTCGGCCAGGCGGATCTCCCCGGCCCACTCGGCGAAGGCCGTCTCGACGATGCGGTTGATCGCCGGGTCTTCGGTCAGCAGCTGCAGCCGCGGGCCGGTCCCCACGCAGTCGTTGGCCAGTGTCAGGATGATGCCCTTGGCGTAGGCGTTGTTGGCCACCTCGTAGCGGGCCCGGTTCCGCAGCGTCCGCCGCACATCGGCCGAGGCCGCCGCGTCGGCGCTCAGCCCGTCGGCGTTGGCCCAGTGCCGAGCGTTGTCGACGCTGGTCATCGCCGCGTCGTACCGCGCCCGGAGAACGGCCGGGAGGGGCCGCCGGGCCTTCCTGTTCGTGCGGAACGGCCACATCAGACGGTCCCTCCCGCCGTTCCGGGTGGCGAGAGCCTGACCAGCTTGACGCCGAGTCCCTTCGACCGGCTGGCCTTCTTCGATTCGAGGTACTTGTCGGCAGCGATCTGCTCCTGGAGACTGTGCTGCTCGACCGACCCCGAATCGCCGCTGGCCTTCCGTGGCCCGGCGGCGTTCTCGCGGATCGTGTTGTCGAGATCTTCGCTCATGCATGGATTCCGTGGTGCTGTGTGCCCACTACTT
>JAJRXN010000301.1 GCA_024276295.1 Acidobacteriota bacterium | reverse complement strand
GATCCTCGAGGACCGGCTGCGGGTCTGGGAAGACGCCGACCTCGCGCTGTGCTTCGCCTCGGGCATGGCTGCGATCTCGACGACGATCCTCGCCCTGTGCCGACCCGGCGACCAGATCGTCTACACGATCCCGGTCTACGGAGGCACCGACTACTTCTTCGAGCACATCGCCCCGGCGATGCAGCTCGAGCCGATTCCGGTCGAGACGGGCCCGGACCTGGCGGAACGGGTCCGCGCCCTCCCGCTGCGCCGGCCGCGGATCCTGTTCGTCGAGACGCCGGCCAACCCGACGATGTCGATGACCGACATCGCCGAGGCCGCGACGCTGGCCGACGAGCTGGCTTTCGAGCCGACGCCCGAGGAGCGCGGCGACAACGGCGCCGTGGCTCCGGGGCACTGCCTGCTGGTGGTCGACAACACGTTCCTCGGCCCGGTCTGGCAGCAGCCGATCCGTCACGGAGCGCACGTGTCGATCTACTCGGCGACCAAGTTCATCGGCGGGCACTCGGACCTGATCGCCGGTGCGGTGCTCGGCCGGAAGGACCTCGTCGACCGGATCAAGGTCTTCCGCACGATCCTCGGCTCGATCAGCGAGCCGTTCACGGCCTGGATGATGCTGCGCTCGCTCGAGACGCTCAAGATTCGCATGGCGGCCCAGCAGGAGAACGCCAGACGGCTGGCGCAGTTCCTCGTCGAGCATCCGGCGGTCTCGCGGGTGCACTACCCCGGGCTGCTCGACGCGGACACGCCCGAAGGGCGGATCTACCGCCGGCAGTGCGCCGGACCGGGTTCGCTGATCGCGTTCGAGATGAAGGACCCGGAGGACAAGGCGGCGGCGTTCCGCGTGCTCGACCGGTTGAAGCTGGCCCACCTGGCCGTGAGCCTCGGCGGAACCGAGACGCTGGTCGAGCATCCCTCGGCGATGACGCACTCGGACGTCTCGCCCGAGCACCAGCGCCGCGCCGGGATCACGCCGGGGATGATCCGCGTCTCGTGCGGGATCGAGCACGTCGACGACATGATCGCCGACTTCCGGCAGGCGCTCGACCCCGAGGCCTGACGCGCCGGCCGGACCGTTCATCGGCCCCGGGCGACCGCCCGACGTCCGGCGCCCGGAAGACCGGACGGTCCTGAAACCAGCCGGCCCCGACCGGCAATGGCATCGGTGACGGTGGGAGAGCGGAGAGCCGCTCCTCCCGCCGTGAGCACGAGGCCCGTTTCCCCATGGCGGCACATGGCATGACCAAGGCAGGGCTTTCTCGCCTCCTCCTCTCCGCGGTGCCTCGTCTCGCGACCGAAACGTTCATCCGGGGCCGGTCCGAAGCCCTCCCCTCATCCCCCTGACACGCTCGATCCCAGGGCCGGCCCCGGATGACGTCCTTCGCGACGCCGTCCGGGGCATCCGCGCCGCCGCGTTCTCCCGTATCCTGACCGGGGTCGGAGCGCCCCCGGCCGAGGAGAGCGCCGCGCCGATGCTGCATGCCCTGCTGTTCCTGGCGGCTGCCGCGATCCTGCCCGCACCGCCCCGCATCCTCGTCGCCGGTGACGTCGACGGCGACGGGCGGGCGGAACTCGTCGCGCTGCTCGTGTACGCCGAACACGGCAGCATCGCGGAGGTGTCCGCGACCGGCCCGGGGCGGATCGACGTCGACGTGACGCCCGCGATCGAGGAGCGACGCGAGCTGTGGGTGCTGCGAATCGACGGCAAGCGGCTGGTCCCGCTCGTCGCGCCCCAGGAAGTCGACCCGGGCCTGCTGGCGATCGGCGCGGCGGCGGCGGATCAGCCGGTCTACGCGATCCTCGACGAGGGTGCGGCGCGGCTGGAACTGGTGCGTGGTCCGGCCGGGAATCCCGAGAGGATCGTCTTCCGGCAGATCGCGCCGGTCGAGCCCCTGATGGCGCGGTCGAGGATCCTCGTCGTGGACTACCCGTTCCAGCACGAACTCGACGGCACGCCGCCGGCCGAGCTGGTCGTGCCGACCGCGCAGGGCCTCGCCATCGTCGGCGACCAGGGCCTGATCCGGATGCTCGGGATGCCGCTCACCGAGATCCAGTCGGGTGCCGAGGGCCGGATGCGCGTGACGCTTCCCCGCATCGTCGACGCCGACGGCGACGGCACGCTCGACCTGCTCGACATCGCGGGACTGTCGGGAGGCTGGAGCGAGAAGAAGATCGCCCTGCGCCGCGGACTCGGCGGCGGGGCGTTCTCCGAACCGACGATCTGGACCGTCACGCCACTGCTCGAGGAGACCGTCGAGGAGCGGCGCGAGGGGCTCGTCCGGAGCGCCTGGGACGCCCTCGATCTCGATGACGACGGCGCGCTGGAATTCGCGCTGTCGGTGAGCCGGATCGAGGCCGACAGCCTGCGTGAAGGGCTCGAACTGGTCCGCGGCGTCACGCGCCGGATCGAACTGTACCACCTGGCGGCCGACGGCACGGTCGCACGCACTCCCGAGCGCACGTTCGAGATCGAAGGTCATCCATGGTGGCTCAGGCATCCCGGTGGCTGGCATTCACCGTTTCGTGATCTCGACGGCGACGGATACCCCGAGCTGCTCGCCCTGCGGATCGGCTTCGGATACTTCGGCGCGCTGCGGGCGCTGACGTTCGGCACGATCAAGGCATCGCTCCGCCCGGTGGTCCTTCGTGCGGGGCGCGACGGCATCTTCCGACCGATCGAGGACTCGGTGCCCAAGGCGCGCTTCCGGATGGACCTCGATCAGCTCGATCTCTCGCGGTTCCGCACGTTCCCCGGCGATCTGGACGGTGACGGGCGGCTCGACATGGTCGATGTCGATCGCGACGAGGTGAGCATCTTCTTCGGCCGGCCCGGACCACGCTTTCCGGACACGCCGGATCGCGTTCTTCCGCTCGGTGCGGCGGTCGCGGACCTCGACCAGATCCTGTTCCTCGACGTGGACGGACGCGGGGCCCTCGACCTCGTGGCGATCGAACCGCGCAAGCCGCGTCGCGGAGACGACCGGCCGAGCCGGCCGGTGCGGCTCGAGCTGATCCCGCTCGACAAGGTGCGGCCGTGAGACCCCGGTCGCGGCTCGTCGCGGTGCTCGTCGCCGCCGGCGCGGTGCAGGCCGCCGCGGCGCAAGGGCTCGAGGTGCGGCTCCGGGTCGCCGAACGCCCGGGCCCGCTGATCGCCGTCGAACCGCTGGGCGGCGCGGACGGGGCCGACCATTGCGCCGTGCTGCTCGAGAAGACCTCCCGGCCGCGTCGGTTCGCGCTTTCTCTGCTGTGCCTCGAACGGACCGGCCCGGTGCTGCGCCCGCTCGAGGAGATCGCCGCCTCGCGCGCCCCGTCCCTCGGTGCCGGGACCGACCGCGCGGGCCGGCCGCTCCTGCTGCTCGGCCTGCCCGACGGACGGGTCGTCGCGCGCCG
>JAJRXN010000300.1 GCA_024276295.1 Acidobacteriota bacterium | reverse complement strand
GCCGCGCGGCTGCTCGAACTCGTCCGGCTGCGTCTCGAAGGACGCACGCTCGAGGCGCCGGTCGAGGGGATCGCCCTCGAGATGCGCGGCGTGGTGGCGACGGCGCACCAGCTCTCGCTGTTCGCCGCGCACCGCGGGCGCGATCCCGCCGCCGCCGAGCGCGCGCTGGCCCGCGTGCGCGCGGAACTCGGCGACGCGGCGGTGGCGGTGGCGCGACTGGCCGAAGGACACCTTCCGGAAGCCGGCTTCTTGTGGGAGCCGTGCGAACGCCTGCGCGAACCGCGCCCCGAGCCGGTCGCCGAACGCACCCTCGTGCGGCGTCTGTTCGCGCGGCCGGTGCCGCTGTCCCCGAGACCGCACCACCTGCGCGACGACGGCTGGCTGATCCGCGGCGCCGAGCACGGCCCGGTGGTGCGCTTCGTCGGTCCGTACGTCGTCTCCGGCGGCTGGTGGGTCCGGCCGGTGCACCGTGAATACCACTTCGCCGCCACGCGCCGCGGCGACCTGCTGTGGGTGTTCCACGACCGCCGTCGCCGCCGCTGGTACCAGCACGGCCGCGTGGAATGACGGGACGATGGCCGCCTGGGTCCCGCTGTGGTGCAAGAGCAACGGCTCGTTCCTCGAGGGCGCGTCGCATCCCGAGGAACTGGTCGACGAATGCGCGCGACTCGGCATGCCTGCGCTGGCGATGACCGATCGCGACGGCGTCTACGGCGCGGTGCGCGCGCACCTGCGGGCGCGCGAGACCGGCGTCCGGCTGATCGTCGGCTCCGAGGTGACGATCGACGACGGCACGACGATCGTGCTGCTCGCCCAGGACCGCGCCGGTTACGGCAACCTGTGCCGGCTGATCACGCGCGGCCGGCTGCGCTGCCCCAAGGGGACGAGCCGCGTCGCCTGGCGCGAGGTCGCCGAGCACGCCGCCGGTCTCGTCGCGCTGTGGGGCGGCGCGCGCGCCGCGCTGGCCGCCCCGGTCTAACCGCGTGCGGCGATCGACCTGCTGCGCGACGCGTTCGGCGACCGGCTCTGCGCGATGGTCGCTCGCCACCGCCTGGCCGAGGAGCCGGAGCGCGAGGCGCGGCTGCGCGAGCGCGCCCGTCGCTGGGGCCTGCCCGTCGTTGCGGCGATCGAGGTGCTCTACCACGCTCCGGCGCGGCGCGCGCTGCAGGACGTGATGGCCTGCGTCCGGCACGGCGTGGCGCTGCCGGCCGCAGGCCGCCGGATCCGCGCCAACGCCGGCCACGCGCTGGTCACGCCGCACGCCTTCGCCGCGCTGTTCGAGGACGATCCGGCCGCGGTCGCCCGCACGCTCGAGGTCGCCGGGCGCTGCACGTTCCGCCTCGACGAGATCCGCTACCGCTATCCCGCCGAGCGGCTTCCCGACGGCCGCAGTTCGATGGACCACCTGCGCGCGCTGACCTTCGCCGGCGCCGCCGAGCGCTGGCCCGGCGGGATCCCCGCCAAGGTGCGCGCCCAGCTCGAGCGCGAGCTGGCGCTGATCGAGGAACTCGACTACCCGGGCTACTTCCTGACGATGCACGAGATCGTCCGCTTCTGTCGTGAGCGGGGCATCCTGTGTCAGGGTCGCGGCTCGGCCGCCAACTCGGCGGTCTGCTACGCGCTGGGAATCACCGCGATCGATCCGGTGCGGATGGACCTGCTCTTCGAGCGGTTCCTCTCACGCGAGCGCGCCGAGCCGCCGGACATCGATCTCGACATCGCCCACATGCGGCGCGAGGAAGTGATCCAGCACGTCTATGAGCGCTACGGCCGCGACCACGCCGCGATGGTCGCCAACGTCGTGCGCTACCGCCCGCGCTCGGCGGTGCGCGACGTCGGCCGCGCGCTCGGCCTGCCGGCCACGGCGCTCGACCGGCTGGCGAAGATGCTTCCCCACCACGGCGACGTCACCGCGGAGCACCTGCGCGAGGCAGGGCTCGATCCCGAACGCCCGGCCCATGTCCATCTGCTCGAGCTGTCCAACGAACTGCTCGACTTTCCGCGTCACCTGTCGATCCATCCGGGCGGATTCCTGCTCGGTCACGATCCGGTCTCGACGCTGGTCCCGATCGAAAACGCCACGATGGAAGGCCGCACCGTCGTGCAGTGGGACAAGGACGACATCGAGGCGCTCGGGCTGTTCAAGGTCGACCTGCTCGGTCTCGGCGCGCTGACGCACATC
>JAJRXN010000299.1 GCA_024276295.1 Acidobacteriota bacterium | reverse complement strand
GTGGACCTCCGTCGCCCCGCTCGCCGATCCGGCCCCTCCGGCGCCGACGCTCGAGCGGGCCCGCCACCTGATGGGAACGATCCTCACGATCCGTGTCTTCGCAGGTGGTCCCGCGTCGTCGTCCGCCGTGGAGGAGGCGTTCGCGAGGGTCGCGGCGCTCGAGACCGCGATGACGACGTGGACTCCTGACGGGGAGCTGTTCCAGGTCAACAGCCGGCTGGCCGCTCCGGAAGGCGGCCCCCGGAGCGTCGCGGTCGGGAACGACCTGGGGGCGGCCCTTCGAAGTGCCCTGGCCTGGTCGCGTCGCACGGACGGCCTGTTCGATCCGGCCCTCGGCGCCCTGCTCGACGCCTGGGACATCGATCGCCCTTCCCTGCCCGGACCGCTGGCCGGCGGCCTGCCGGCGGCGCGCGCAGCCTCGGGAGCACGGCGGGTCCGGCTCGAGCGGACCGCCGGCGGGGCGTGGGAGGTCGTCGCGGAGCGCCCCGGCGTCCGCTTCGATCTCGGCGGGATCGGCAAGGGGATCGCCCTCGACGAGGCCGCCCGCGTGCTCGCCGATCGCGGCGTCACCTCCGCCCTGCTCGATTTCGGCGGGCAGGTGCTGGTCGTCGGCAGACCGCCGCGGGACGACGCCTGGCAGGTGGCGATCGCCGATCCCGTCGACCGGAACAGCGCCGCGATCCTGGTGCCGCTCGAGGCGGGAAGCGTCGCCACCTCCGGCAACGGCGAGCGTCACGGAGTCGAGGAGGACACGCTCGCCGGCCACCTGCTCGACCCGCGTTCGGGCCGGCCGACGACGACGCGCGGCTCGTACACGGTGATCGCCCCGACGGCCACCGCCGCCGACGCACTCGCCACGGCGCTGGCCGTCGGTGGCCTGGAGGCGGTTCCGGTCATCGAGCGCGCCGGCGGCCTGTGGATCGTGCTCGAACGCGACGACGGGACGGGCCGGCTTCGCTGCCTGGCCTCGCGGTCGCTCGCGCCTCGTCTGGATGCCCTGGTTCCCCTTTCTGCAACCGAAGCCGGCTGCCGGCCGGCAGCCGCCACGAAACGGCCGGACGAGCCGTCCGGCGATGGAAAGGACGCACCGTGAACACGATTCCGAACGGATGGTGGCGCGGCATCGCCGTGCTGCTCTGCGCCCTCGCGCTCGGCCCGCTCGCGGGACTTGCCGACACACCGGAAGAGCGGATCCGCGAACTCGAGCGCCAGGTGCGCGAGCTGACGACCGAGTTGCGGGCGCTCCAGCAGGCCCCTGGCAGCGACGAGCGGCTCGATGAACTCGCCCGCAGGATCGACATCGTCGCCGAGGAACTCGAACGGCTCAGGGGCCGCGAGGTCGGCGCGACGGTTCCCGGCGGAGAGGATCCCGCGGCGCGGCGGCGCGGGCTCGCGCCCTCGGCGGCCAAGGTGTATCGCATCGAACGGGGCGTTTCGGTCGGCGGCTACGGCGAGATGCTCTACGAGAACTTCGACAGCCGCACCGACGGTGGCGCCCCCTCGGAGACCACGGACCGCTTCGACCTCAAGCGCGTGATCATCTACCTGGGCTACAAGTTCAACGACCGGATCCTGTTCAACTCCGAGATCGAGTACGAGCATGCCGTGGCGGGAGACGGTGCGCCCGGCCAGCTCGCCATCGAGCAGGCCTTCGTCGACTTTCTGATCGATCCCCGTGCGAACGTCCGCGCCGGCATGGTGCTGATTCCCGTCGGCTTCATCAACGAGCTGCACGAACCGCCGACGTTCTTCAGCGCCGACCGCCCAGTCCTCGAGCGGACGATCATTCCCACGACGTGGGGCGAACTCGGCGTCGGCGTGTTCGGCGAGTCGGGTCGGATCAGCTACCGCGCCTTCCTGACGACGAGCCTCGATGCCGCGGGCTTCTCCTCGGCCAGCGGAATCCGGGGTGGTCGCCAGAAGGGCGCCAAGGCGCGCGCCGAGGATTTCGCGCTCAGCGGCCGCGTCGATGTCGATGTCGCCCCCGGCCTGCTGGTCGGCGTCGCCGGATTCACCGGCAAGACCGGCCAGGGCCGGACGACCGGGGCCGGCGCGCCGATCGACGGCAAGGTGACCCTGTGGGACCTGCATGCCGAGTGGCGCTGGAAGGGCCTTCGGGCCCGCGCCCTGCTGACTTCGATCGACATCGACGACGCCGACCTGATCTCGGATCTCGTCGGAGAACCGGTCGGCTCGAAGCTGTCCGGCTGGTACCTCGAGGCCGGCTGGGATCTGCTCGCGCACCGGGGCGGCGAGCAGGAGCTGATCCCGTTCGTGCGTCGCGAGGAACTCGACACCCTCGACGAGGTGCAGGCGGCGTTCGCGGGGATGGGACTCGACGGCAGCCTGAGCGTGACGACGCTGGGACTCGTCTACAAGCCGATCCCGCAGGTGGCGATCAAGCTCGACTTCCAGAACTTCTCCAATGACGACGGCTCGTCTGTGGACCAGTGGAATGCCGCTCTCGGCTTCATGTTCTGACCGGACGACCCGGTGGCCGGCGGTGGCGGCGATCGCGCTGACGATCGCCGCCACCCCTGCGGACGCGCGCGTGCTCTCGACGGTCGAGGATGCGCTGGAGCGGGCGTTTCCGGCGCCGGCACGGATCGAGAAGAAGACGCTGTACCTCGACGCGCAGCAGGTGCAGCGGATCGAGGCCCGCGCGGGCGGCGGGCTTCCGTCGCGGATCGCGACCTGTTTCGTCGCCCGTGCCGGCGAGGAAGGTGCCGGGCAGGTCATCGGGTACGCCTGTCTCGACACGCACATCGTGCGGACGCTGCCGGAGACCGTACTCGTCGTCGTCGATCCCGAGATGCGCGTCGTGCGCACCGAGGTGCTCGCCTTCAAGGAACCGCGGGAGTACCTGCCTTCCGATCGCTGGCTCGCCCAGTTCGACGGCAGACCGCTCGAGGACTCGCTGCAGCTCAAACGCGACATCCACGTGCTCTCCGGCGCCACGCTCACCTCGCGCGCGATCATGCAGGCCGTGCGCCGGGTGCTGGCGATCGTCGAGGTGGCACTCGCGGAAGGGGAGGCGATCTCATGACGCGTCCGCTGGTCTGGATCCTGTGGGGGGCGACGATTCTCTCGGCCGTGACCGGGCTCGCCTGGGTCGGCATGCGCGAACTGCTGACCCGCGACGATCCGTTCTCGGCATACAACCACCCGCTGCAGCCCTGGGCGCTGGTCGCCCACCTGCTGATCGCCCCGCTGCTGGTTCTCCTGCTCGGCTGGGTGTGGGGGGTGCATGCGGCCCCGCGACTCGCCGAACGCAGCCGGGCGGCGCGCCTGAGCGGACTGGCGAACATCGGCCTCGGGCTGCTGATGATCGGCAGCGGCTACCTGCTGCAGGTCGTCTCCGCGGACTCGCTACGGCTGGCCCTCGGCTGGACCCACGGCATCGCGGGCAGCCTGTTCGCCGTCGCGTTCGTGGCCCACGTGATGGCCGGGTTGCGCCATCGCCGGATCAACGGCGCGAGGATCGGGCTCGCGGCCGGAAGGCGCGGGATCCCGCTGCGCACCGGGCGAGCGGTCGTACTCACGGGGTCGTCGGCGCCGATCCCCCGAGATCCAGTTCGGCATCCGGAGGAAGCTTCCGGAGCGCGATGACGCGCAGGTCGATGCGCGGACGCCAACTGACCTCGAACGTCATCTCGACCTTGTCGCCGACCGCGATCCCCTCGAGGGAGACCCCGTCCGCCAGCGGGAACGGCATCGTCATCTCGGCCATGCCGATTACCTCGCCGTCGCGGTTGCGGTACTCGGGAATCGGCTCGTGGCGTACGAGCAGTTCGCTTCCCGCCCGGTCGGGAGTCGGCAGCGCCGCGACGAGGCCGCGGACGGTGTAGCGGTCGACGCGCCGCCCGGCGTCGGCCTCGGGCTCG
>JAJRXN010000298.1 GCA_024276295.1 Acidobacteriota bacterium | reverse complement strand
CGCCCGTAGCGGCGGGGCTTGCCCCGCCGATCCTGCATTGGAATCTCCCCATCCAGAATCGGCGCCGGTAGCGGCGGGGCTTGCCCCGCCGATTCCGGATAGAGGCGTTCCAATGGAGAATCGGCGCCCGTAGCGGCGGGGCTTGCCCCGCCGATCCTGCATTGGAATCTCCCCATCCAGAATCGGCGCCCGTAGCGGCGGGGCTTGCCCCGCCGATTCCGGATAGAGGCGTTCCAATGGAGAATCGGCGCCCCAAGGGGCGCCGCTACGGCCCCGCCGATTCCCCATTGGAATTTCCCTGTCCAGAATCGGCGCCGGTAGCGGCGGGGCTTGCCCCGCCGATTCCGGATAGAGGCGTTCCAATGGAGAATCGGCGCCCCAAGGGGCGCCGCTACGGCCTCGCCGATTCTGGACAGAGGGATTGCGGTTGATGGCCGGGAGGGCGACCGGCTGTGCCGGCCGACCTCGCCTACGACGTTTCGCGTTCGATGCGCTTGAGCTTCTCGACGAACGTCGTCCGCTTGAGGTCGAGCAACTGCGCTGCGCGGGCCTTGTTGCCGCCGGCGAGTTCGAGGCTCTGCAGGATCAGGTTGCGCTCGACCGACGAGACGACATCGTGGAAGTCGATGCCCTCCGGCGTGACCTCGACTTCGGGCGCGATCTCGGGGCGCGCGCCGCCGTCGAGTTCGGGGGGCAGGGCCGACGGTTCGATCTCGCGCGCTCCCCCGGACATCACGAGGGCATACTCGAGGGCGTTTTCCAGCTCGCGGACGTTGCCCGGCCAGTCGTGCGCCATCAGCCGGGCGATCGTCGCGCGGGAGATCTCGCGGAGCGGCACGCCGAGTCGTTCGGCGGCGCGCCGGACGAAGTGCGCCGCCAGTGGAGGAATGTCGCTGCGACGCTCGCGCAGCGGGGGGACGTGCAACGGGATCACGTTCAGTCGGTAGTAGAGATCCTCGCGGAACTCGCCGCGCTCGACCTTGGCCCGGAGGTCCTCGTTCGTCGCGGCGATCACGCGGACATCGACCGGGATCGTGCGGGAGGAGCCGACCCGCTGGATCTCCCGCGTCTGCAGCACCCGCAGCAGCTTGATCTGCAGCTCGAGTGGCATCGTGCCGATCTCGTCGAGGAACAGCGTGCCGCCGTCGGCATGCTCGAAGCGCCCGATCTTGTCCCGGTCGGCCCCGGTGAAGGCGCCCTTGACGTGCCCGAACAGCTCGGATTCGATCAGGTCCTTCGGAATCGCGCCGCAGTGAAGCGGCACGAGCCGGTGGTTGCGTCGCCGGGCGTGACCGTCGTGCAGCGCCTCGACGATCAGCTCCTTGCCGACGCCGCTCTCTCCGGTGATCAGCACCGTGCTGTCGATGTTGCGCAGCCGCTCGACCATCGCCAGCACGCGCTGCATCGCGGGGCTGTTGCCGATCAGCCGCGCCCGGCCGCCGTTGCGCTCGAGCCGCTCGCGCAGCTCCGCGTTTTCTTCCCGCAGGCGCCGGGTTTCGAACGCGCGTTCGATCGCAAGCCGGAGCTGAGCCATCGAGAACGGCTTCGGCAGGTAGTCGGCCGCACCGTCCCGCATCGCCTCGACCGCCGAGTTGACGGTCGCAAAGCCGGTCATCACGAGCACGACGGTGCCGGGATGGGCGTGCCGGACCTTCCGCATCAGCTCGACGCCGTCGCCGTCCGGAAGCCGGATGTCGCTGAGCAGCAGGTCGGGTGCCTGGCCGTCGAAGGCCTCGAGCGCTTCCCGGACGCTGCCGGCCCCGCTCGCGTCGTGACCGAGTTCGTGGAGGAACTCGAGCAGCGTCTGCCGGAAGTGGACGTCGTCCTCGACGACGAGCGTTTCGAGTCGGCGATCGACAGCAGCCATTCCCCTTCCTCGTCTCCCCCGGCGGCGGCGGACCCGCGCCGCGGGTCCGTCACCGATCAATACATAGGCTCGTGGCCCGAAGTGTCAACAAGTCGAACACTCCGCCGTGGATCCGTCACGTGATCGTCGGGATTCCGGCGCCGCCCGTTCCCGCACTCTGGGGCGCGGGATCATAACCTATTGCCAGGCAACGCGTTGAGAAGACGACCAGCCCGTGGGGTCGATCCCGGCACGGGGGTTGCAAGCAGGCGGGAGCCATGTGTGCGATTCCTCCACGAACCGGCGTGCGCTGGTGGGCCGCCGCCGCCGTCCTCCTCCTCGCGGCGGCGGCGTACCCCTCGTGGGCCGAGCCGCCGAGCGGGGAGGCCGCCCCGGCCGATCCGGGCGACCGGGCGCGCGCGTTCGTCCTCGAGGCCCAGGCGCATCCCGAGACGCTCGACGTGCCCGCGGCACGCGCCGCGCTGGCCGCGCTCGATGCGGACGGGGAGGTCGATTCGGTCGAGGGGCGCTGGCTGCTCGACCGTCTGCTCGAGGCCGAGCCCGACGACACGGAACTCCTCTGGCTGCGCGCCCGGCTCCGCTCGGCGGTGGGAGACGTCCCCGGCACGATCCACGATCTCGAGACGCTCGTCGCGGCCTCGCCTCCGGCAGCCCTGCGGGCCACCGCGCTGAGGTGGCTCGCCCGCTCGTATGCCGAGGAAGGGCGGTACCGCGAGGAGGTGCGCATCGAGCGGATCCTGCTCGACGAGCAGCTCGAAGAGCCGGTCCCGGTGCTGATCCGCCTGGCCAAGGCTCACCGACGGCTCGGCAACCTCAAGGCGACCCGCGAGGTGCTCGACCGTCTGCTGCACATCGCCCCCGATGAGCTGCGCTTCAACCCGGATCTCGTCTGGATCGCGGCGGAGACCTCGCGTCGCGTCGACGAGCCGCTGCGCGCCGGACGCCGCTTCCTCGATTTCGCCAACCTGTTTCCCGACGATCCGCGCAGCGTCGAGGCCCTGGTCGAGGCGGCGCGCCTGATGCAGAACGCCGGCCGGCTGCAGGGAGCCCGGATGATCGCCGGCGAGGCGATCGCCCGGGGCGGCGACGGGCACATGGCCGCCGCGGCGCGACTGCTGCGGGCCGAGATCGAGGAGCGCCTCGGGCGCAGGCGTGAGGCGCGCGCCGACTACCACTACGTGGTCACCCACACGCTCGACCCGTCTCTCGCCGCCGACGCGCTGCGGGAGCTGGTCGAACTGAGCCTCTCGGACGACGGCCTGCGCCCGACGCTGCTGATGCTCGCGGGCATGACGATCCGCGGCGACGGCTACTCGAAGACCTTCGGTGCCTCGCATTTCGCGCGCCTGATGCGGGCCGGCCACGAGAAGCTCGTAAGGACCGACCGGGACGCCGCGTTCTACATGACGCTGGCCTTCGAGATGGGTGCGCCGGAACTCCTGCCGGCCGAGGTGAGGATCCGTGCGGCACGCTTCTTCGGCAGTCTCGGTGACCGGGAGAAGGTCCAGCGGATCCTCGCACCGCTCGCGGCGACGCTCGGAGAGCAGGGGCGGAAGGCGCGGGCCCTGATGGCCGAGCACGGGCTGAAGACACCGCTCGGCGAAGCCAAGGCCAAGCTCGACGAGCGGGCGACCCTGCTCTGGCGCGCACGGGACTGGAAGGCGCTGGCCGAACTGCTCGACGATACGACGCTGGCCACGGCCGGGACGCCACGCCTGCGCGCCCTGCGCGCCGACGCCGAACTGCGCCTCGGCCGACCCGCGGAGGCCCGCCGCGTCCTGGACCGCGCGCCGCGTTCGGGAAGCGGGAAGATCCTGTTCGCCGACGCCGCGAGCCTGCGCGGCGACTGGAAGGCCGCCTGTGCCGCGTACCGGGCGGCCGCGGCGGATGATCTTCCGGCGGTCGAACGTGCGTGGTGCGAGGTGCGGGTCGCCGCATGCGAGCACCGCGAGGGGCAGCCCGACAGGGCCCGCAAGCGCATCGCACGGTTGATGAACGCCCCCGAGCCGATCGGGCCGGCCTGTGCAGCGACGGTGCTCGGTCTGCAGTGGGGACTCGAGCCGGCGACGGAGGCCCGTCGATGACGGGCCGGGCCGGCATCGCGCCCGTGGTCGAATCCGGCCCGGACACGGCTCGCCATGCGCTCGAGCAGGAGGTCGAACGTCTCGCCCGTGAGGTGGCCGCCGCCAGTCGGCGGCTCGCCCGCGTTCTCGAGGAGAAGAACCGCCTCGGCCGGATCCTCAACAGCGTGATCGAGACCCTCGAGGCCGCGGTGATCCTGGTCAATGGCGACGGCCGGCCGCTGGCACACAACGCGGCGGCCCGGGCGATGGGAGCGGTGAGCGAAACGCCGGGCGGCTGGATGCTCGATCCGTGTCTCGTCCGGCAGGCCACCCCACGGCAGGACGCCGGACGGCCCCTGCGGCCGCGCGGCGCCGACGGGCCGTGCTGGCT
>JAJRXN010000297.1 GCA_024276295.1 Acidobacteriota bacterium | reverse complement strand
GCCAGGCCGAGGAGATCCTCGACGCGCTGGTCGAGGAACACCTGGAGTTCGAGGAGCCCGAGCAGCGCCAGCCGGACGAGTTCAAGGCGAAGGTGCTGCACCTGTTCGGCTTCGACCCCGAGCAGGAAGGTATCGACCTGGAGGCGCCGACCGCGGAACTGCGCGAGGCGCTGTGGACGAAGGTCGTCTCCCGGTACGACGACAAGGAGCAGCGGGTCGGTCCGGAACTGATGCGGCGCTACGAGCGCTACGTGATCCTGCGGGTGATGGACAACCAGTGGAAGGACCACCTGCTGTCCCTCGATCACCTCAAGGAAGGCATCGGCCTGCGGGCCTACGCCCAGCGCGATCCGCTCGTCGAGTACAAGCGGGAGTCGTTCCTGCTGTTCGAGGAGATGATCGCGCGGATGCAGGAGGAGATCGTCCGCTACCTGATGCTGCTCGAGCCGATGACCGACGAGGAGCGCCGGGAGCAGGAGGCCCGCCAGCGCGCCGAGCGCGAGCGGATCTTCCGCGCCGCCTCGGCCTCGAAGGCCGGGGTCGACGCCCGCAAGGGGCGAACGGTGCGCCGCGAGGGCCGCAAGATCGGCCGCAACGATCCGTGCCCCTGCGGATCCGGCAAGAAGTACAAGCGCTGCTGCGGCGCCTGATCGCCCGGCCGGGCGGACGGCGCGGGGAGTCCGGGTTAGAATCCCGGCTTCCCGGCGGCGCCTGCCGCCGACTTCCGAGGGCGCCATGAAGAACGACGACATCACGCTCGGGCTGACGTTCGATGATGTCCTGCTGGTTCCCGGCTATTCCGAGGTGCTGCCCGGCGACGTCGACACGTCGACTCGTCTGACCCGCCACATCCGCCTGCAGATCCCGCTGCTCTCGGCGGCGATGGACACGGTGACCGAGGCCCGGCTGGCGATCGGCATGGCGCAGCAGGGCGGGATCGGCATCCTGCACCGCAACCTCTCGATCGAGCGCCAGGCCGCGGAGGTCGACAAGGTCAAGCGCTCCGAGTCCGGGATGATCGTCGATCCGATCACGATGACCGCCGACCGGCCGGTACGCGAGGCGCTCGAGGTGATGGCGCACTACCGCATCTCGGGCGTTCCGGTCACCGACGAGAACAACCGGCTGGTCGGGATCCTGACCAACCGCGACCTCCGGTTCTGCAACGACGACGACGCGCTGATCCGCGACTACATGACCTCCGAGGACCTGGTGACCGTCCCCGAGGGGACCGACCTCGACCGGGCCCAGGAACTCCTGCACCAGCACCGGATCGAGAAGCTGCTCGTCGTCGACGAGGAGTTCCACCTCAAGGGTCTGATCACGTTCAAGGACATCCAGAAGCGGATCGAGTACCCCGGCGCGGCCAAGGACGAGCGCGGTCGGCTACTGGTCGGTGCGGCCCTCGGTACCGGTCCCGAGACGCTCGAGCGCGCCCAGGCGCTGGTCGAAAGCGGCGTGGATGTCCTGTGCGTGGACACCGCCCACGGGCACTCGCGCCGCGTGCTCGACATGGTCGACAAGCTGCGCGACCGTTTTGCGGACGTCGAGCTGATCGCCGGCAACGTCGGCACGGAGGAAGGCGCCCGGGCGCTGGTCGAGCGCGGCGTCGACGCGGTCAAGGTCGGGGTCGGACCGGGGAGCATCTGCACGACGCGGGTGATCAGCGGGGTCGGCGTCCCGCAGCTCACGGCGGTGATGGAGGCGGCACGCGCCTGCCAGCGCCACGACATCCCGGTGATCGCGGACGGTGGGGTCAAGTACTCCGGCGAGGTGGTCAAGGCGCTGGCGGCCGGGGCCGACACCGTGATGATCGGCTCGCTGTTCGCCGGGACCGAGGAGTCACCCGGCGAGACCGTGCTGTTCCAGGGCCGGACGTTCAAGGAGTACCGCGGGATGGGGTCGCTGGCGGCGATGCGTCAGGGATCGCGCGACCGCTACGGCCAGGACGACCAGCACGACGTGAGCAAGTTCGTCCCGGAAGGGATCGAAGGCCGCGTCCCGTACAAGGGTCGCCTGAGCGAGCTGGTCTACCAGCTCGTCGGCGGGCTGCGCTCCGGGATGGGCTATGTCGGCGCCCGGACGATCCGCGAGCTGCAGGACAAGGCGCACTTCGTGCGCGTCACCGCGGCGGGGCTCCGGGAGTCCCATGCCCACGACGTGATCATCACCCGCGAGGCGCCGAACTACCGGCTCGAGTAGCCCTCCGGCTCCGGCCGGACGATCGAGACGACGCGCTCTCCGCTCGTGCCTCCGGGCTCGATGCGGACCCGCCACGCGCCCTCGACGAGAGATCCGGGGATCCGCTCGCCCCACTCGACGGCGACGACCGCGCCGGCAGCCAGCGCGTCGTCGATGCCGAGTTCGTCGAGGCCGGCCCCTTCGGGCAGTCGGTAGAGGTCGACGTGCAGCAGCGGAAAGCGTCCGCCGCGGTGCCAGATCGCCAGCACGAACGAGGGCGAGACGATCGCCTCAGGATCGTGACCGAGCCCCCGTGCCAGCCCGCGCACCAGCACGGTCTTGCCGGCGCCGAGGTCTCCCTCGAGCAGGACGACGTCGCCCGGACGGAGGTCCGCGGCGAGGCGTTCCCCGATCCGCTCGGTCTCCTCCTCGCTGCGGGAAGGCGCGGATGCCGCGTGTCCGGTGTCCCGGCTCATTCCTCGTCGTCCTCGTCGTCGCCGGTCAGCAGCCGCAGCGCATCGGCGAGGTGATCGAGCACGGCTCCGGCGGTCAGCGTCATCTCCGTCTCGCCGGCATCGATGGCGAGATCGGCCGCCAGCCCGTGGACGAACACCCCGAGCACGGCCGCGTCGAGCGGTTCGAGCCCCTGGCCGAGCAGACCGGCGAGCAGGCCGGTCAGCACGTCGCCCATCCCGGCGCTGGCCATGCCGGGGTTGCCGGTCGGGTTGATGAACGCGCGCCCGCCGGGCTCGGCGACGATCGTGCGGAAGCCCTTGAGGACGAACACCGCATCGAAGCGGGAGGCGCCGAGCCGGGCGGCGACGAGCCGGTCCTCCTGGATGTCGGCGACGGTCATGCCGAGCAGCCGGGCCGCCTCGCCGGGATGCGGCGTGAGGACCAGCGGCCCCGCATGCCGGGCCAGGCCGGCGGCGGAGCGCCCGGCGAAGGCGTTGATCCCGTCGGCATCGAGCACGACCGGACACCGGGCGGTGCGCACGATCCGGCGGATCTGCGCCGGGGCCGGCGCCTGGCGGCCGAGTCCGGGGCCGATCGCCAGGACGTCGCGTTCGGCGGCCAGTTCGAGCGCTCGCTCGGCCGCGCCGGCGGCGAGCGCGCCGCCGCGACCGGCCGGGAGGTCGGCCGTCATAAGCTCGGGGGCGAAGCCGGCGACCTCCGGACGGGCCGGCCGGGGGGCCGCCACGGTGACCAGCCCCGCTCCGGCGGCCAGCGCGCCCCGGCCGGCGAGCGCGGCGGCTCCGGCGTGACCGGTCGAGCCGGCGACGACGAGCACGTGGCCGCAGCGTCCCTTGTGGTCCCCGGGATCGCGCTCCGGGACGATCGCGGCCGCCTCCTCGGGCAGCACCCAGTGCAGGTCCGGCTTCGTCCGCGCGACGGCCGATGCCGGGATGCCGATGTCGACGACGACCAGGTCGCCGGTGAGTCCCTCGGCCGGGGGGAGCAGGTGCGCGGGCTTGGGCCGGGCGAATGTCACCGTCAGGTCGGCCTCGATCGCCGGACCGATGATCCGTGCGCAGGAGGCGTCGAGGCCCGACGGGATGTCGACCGCGACGACCGCGGCGCCGGAGCGGTTGACGTCATCGATCACCCGCGCCGGCAGCCCCTCGACCGGCCGCGTCAGGCCGGTTCCGAACAGGGCGTCGACGACGACGTCGATCGGGTCGAGGGACCCGGCGATCGGCTCCCACGCCCTGGCCGAGCCGGCCTCGAGGATCGTCCCGCCGAGCCCGGCGAACGCCCGGGCCATCGTGGCGGCATCGCCCGCAAGCCGCGCGAGGCCGGCGCCGACCAGCACCGCGCGGACGTCGCAGCCCGCCAGGTGCAGATGACGGGCGATCACGAACCCGTCGCCACCGTTGTTGCCCCGCCCGCAGAGCACGGTCACCGGACGCGCGCGCAGGTCGTCGATCTCGTCCCGCATGACCTCGAACGTGCGCAGTCCGGCGTGCTCCATCAGCACCAGCCCCGGGATCTTCAGCTCGTCGATCGTGATCTCGTCCGCACGCCGCATCCGTGCCGCGTCGAGCACTTCCATCGCGTCCTCCGGTGCACGCTTCCGCCGCCCGGCGCAGGCGCGCCGGACGAGACGCCGATCAGGATACCGGGAATCGGGCGCGGAGAGCCCCGCGCGGAGATCGGTCAGGAGGACTCGTCGCCGGCTCGTTCGGCGTCCTGCCTGTCCTCTTCGTGCTGCTCGATCTTGCGGCGCACGTCCTCGAGGCCGGGGCGGCCCGCCTCGATCCACTGGCGGCCGAGCTTCATCATGATGCGCCCCGCCTCGGCATTCCAGCGCAGGCGCTTTTCGCCGGGGACGACCATCTTGTCGAACTCGTCGCGGTGGTTCGCGCGCGCCCATTTCTCGAAGGCGATCCAGATCGGGCGCATCCGCCGGTACAGCTCCTTGTCGCGCTCGCCCCAGACGAGGCGCTCGATCTTCCCCTCCGAGTTGAACAGGAATCGCGCGTTCGGCGACCGCGAAGGCGGCAGCCCGTGGAGCGCGAGCCAGTCGTTGGTCTCGATCACGGTGCAGATGACGGTGAGGCCGTCCTGCCGGCAGTCCTCGAGGGTGTAGTGGGCGTTCAACTCGCGATCGAGCGACCAGGCGTTGGCGAACGACCTGCGCTCGACCGTGAAGTCCTTGCTGCGCGGGAACTCCCAGTGGGCGTCCTCGCTGAAGAGATCGACCGCCCCCTCGATGTCGCCCGCGTTGATGCGCGCCGCGAGGTCCTGGACCGTCGGGACGAGGTCGATGTCGGTGGCCCCCGAGTCGCTCGGGCATCCCGCCAGAAAGGTCAGGGCCAGCACGCCCGCGGCAGCGCCGGTCGTCGCGATGAACCGATTGTGCACGTCTCGCCGCTCCCGCGGGCCGTCCCCGCCGGACCCGCCTCATGGGTGTCTTACAGGCACCGTACGCCACGCTTCAACCGGGATCCCGCCGCGGGCGACCGATCGGCGGACCGGCCGGGCCGAACGGTCGCCCGCGGGCCACGAGAGGTCGCAGGTGGCGGCGGGCTCCCGGCCGGGCGGCGCCGCGGGCGGCCGATGCCGTCCGCAAAGTCCCCGATTGCGGGCATAATCGGACGCCCGATCCCGGCGGCTCACCGCCGCGTTTCCCCGGGAGCCTGCAGGACATGGACGCCTACGTCATCCACGGCGGCCGCCCGCTGGCGGGCACGATCCGCCCGCAGGGCAACAAGAACGCCGCACTGCCGATGCTCGCCGCCTCGCTGCTCTCGCCGCAGGAGGTCGTGCTCGAGAACGTCCCGGCGATCCGCGACGTCGAGGCGATGGTCGACCTGGTCGGCAGCCTCGGGGCCGAGGTCGCCCGGGACGGCGACCGGATCACGATCCGGGCCGAGGCGATCGGCACCGACGAGCCGGCGCCGGCGCTGTGCCGGCAGATCCGGGCCTCGTTCCTGCTCGCCGGGCCGCTGCTC
Source organism: Acidobacteriota bacterium (assembly GCA_024276295.1). Classification (GTDB taxonomy): domain Bacteria; phylum Acidobacteriota; class Polarisedimenticolia; order J045; family J045; genus J065. Next base: position 1,844 of record JAJRXN010000297.1, on the reverse strand, counting down.
GGGCGTCGCGGGCGCGCGGTCCTGCCGCGTCCCGGCGGGGACCGGATCGGGCGCCGGCCGCTCGACACGCACATCCACGCCCTGCACGAACTCGGTGTCGAGGTCGAGATCGGTCCGGGGCGCTACGTGCTGACCGCGCCCCGCGGCCTGCGTGGCGCCGACGTGTTCCTGCACGAGACGAGCGTGATGGCGACCGAGAATGTCGTCATGGCGGCGGCGCTGGCCGAGGGCGCGACGACGATCCACAACGCCGCCTCCGAGCCGCACGTCCAGGACCTGTGCCGGATGCTGGTCGGAGCGGGCGTGCCTGTCGAGGGGATCGGGACCAACCGCCTGCACGTCATCGGCGTCCGCGAACTGCGCGGCGTGCGGGCGAGGGTCGGTGTCGATCACATCGAGGTCGGCAGCCTGATCGCGCTCGCCGCGCTGGCCGGCGGGGAGGTGCGGATCACGGGCGGGCGGCTGCCGGTCGACGATCGGATGATCCGCATCGCGTTCGGCAAGCTCGGAATCGTCTGGGAGACCGACGGCGAGGATGTCGTCGTGCCGGCCGGCCAGGAACTGGTCGTCCGCGACGACCTGCACGGGTCGATTCCTCGGATCGAGGACGCGCCGTGGCCCGGGTTCCCGGCCGACCTGACCAGCATCGCCCTCGTCGCGGCGACGCAGGCGCGCGGCACGATCCTGATCCACGAGAAGCTGTTCGAAAGCCGCCTGTTCTGGGTCGACCGGCTGATCGCGATGGGCGCGCGGATCGTGCTCTGCGATCCGCATCGTGCAGTGGTCGTCGGGCCGTCGCCGCTCCAGCCGCAGGTGCTGACCAGCCCGGACATCCGCGCCGGGATGGCGATGCTGATCGCGGCGCTCTGCGCGCCGGGGGAGAGCCGGATCTTCAACATCGCTCAGATCGAGCGCGGCTACGAGCGGCTCGACGAACGGCTCGCGGCGCTCGGGGCGCGCATCGAGCGCCACGCGGATCTCGAGCCGTGAGCGGAGGGCTGACCGACAGGCTGGTCCGTCTGTACCGGAGGCTGGCGCGGTCGGCCGGGCGTCTTTCGTTCGATGAGCCCGTCACGCACGTCTACAACCCGCTGGTCTACGCGCAGGCGCCGTTCGAGACGTACCTCGCGCGCTTCGCCCGCCGCGGCGTCGACGCGCTGCTGGTGGGAATCAATCCCGGGCCGTTCGGCATGGCGCAGACCGGCATCCCGTTCGGCGAGATCGCTGCGGTGCGCCACTGGATGCGCGTCGACGGTCCGATCGGCCGCCCGCGCGACGAGCACCCGCGCCGGCCGGTGCTCGGCTGGGAGTGCCCGCGGAGCGAGGTCAGCGGCCGCCGGCTCTGGGGCTGGGCCCGGGAGCGCTTCGGAACGCCGGAGCGGTTCTTCGCGCGGTTCTTCGTCGCCAACTACTGTCCGCTGCTGTTTCTCGAGCGGAGCGGACGCAACCGGACACCCGACAGGCTGCCCTCCGCCGAGCGCGAGCCGTTGTTCGCGGCCTGCGATGCCGCGCTGCGCGACTTGGTCGATGCGCTGCGTCCGCGCCGGGTGCTCGGCATCGGCCGCTTCGCCGAGTCGCGGGCGCGCATCGCTCTCGCCTCCACCGGCCTGCCGGTCGGGATGCTCCCGCACCCCTCGCCCGCCAGCCCTGCCGCCAACCGCGGCTGGCGGCCGCTGGCCGAACGGGCGCTGGCTGCGGCGGGGGTGAGGCTGGAGGCGCGATCGGGCTGAAGTCGTCGTGTCCGCCTTTCGTGCGCCGGCGGATTCCGAAAGCACGAGATGAGAGTTCGCGTGCGCGGCTCGTGTCCCTTCGCTCAGGCACTCGACACGACGACGAGCGGGCGG
>JAJRXN010000296.1 GCA_024276295.1 Acidobacteriota bacterium | reverse complement strand
GTGCGTGACCGCCGCGTAGACGAGGTAGCCGCCGGTGGTGTGCAGCACCCCCTTCGGCTTGCCGGTGCTGCCCGACGTGTAGAGGATGAACAGCGGGTCCTCGGCGCCCATCCACTCGACGGTGCAGGTCGAACGCTGGCGGCTCATCTCCTCGTCCAGCCAGTGGTCGCGGCCGGCCTGCATCGGCACGTCCGTGTCGGTCCGGCGCGCGACGAGCACGGTGTCGACGAGCGACATTCCCTCGATCGCCCGGTCGGCGATCCCCTTGAGCGGGATCGTCCGGCCGCCGCGCAGCCCCTCGTTGGCCGTGATCAGCACGCGGCAGCGGGCGTCGATGATCCGCTCGCGCAGCGCCTCGGCGCTGAAGCCGCCGAAGACCACCGAGTGCACCGCCCCGATCCGCGCGCAGGCCAGCATCGCGTAGGCGGTCTCCGGAATCATCGGCATGTAGATGCAGACGCGGTCCCCCTTGCGCACGCCGTGGGCCAGCAGGACGTTGGCCAGCCGGCAGACGTGGTGCTTGAGTTCGCGGTACGAGATGTGCCGGTACGTGCCCGGTTCGTCCCCGGCCCAGATGATCGCCGTGCGGTCGCCGTTCTCCTTGAGATGCCGGTCGACGCAGTTGTGGCACGCGTTGAGACGCCCGCCCGAGAACCAGGCGAAGTCCACCTCGTCGTAGTCGGCGTCGAAGACGAAGTTCCACGGATGGAACCAGTCGAGCGTCTTCGCCTGCTCGCCCCAGAACCACTCCGGATTGTCGAGCGACAGGCGGTGGAGCCGCTGGTACTCCTCGATCGAGTCGATGTGCGCCTGCTCGCGGATGTGCGGCTTGACGTCGTAGAGATCACCGGCCACGGTCCGATCCTCCGGTCTGTCGCGACGGCGCACCGTCCGGCGCCGCCGCGGCGGCATGGCCCGCGCATGATAGTCGAACGGACGCGGCGTCAGCCCTCCCGGGTGCGGCCGCGCAGGTCGCCCCACAGCGCGCGGGCCTCGGCGAGCCCCGCGGCGCGCGTGACGCCGAGATACGCCGCGGCGTAGAGGGCGAGCGCCGCGGCGGCGAGCAGTCGCGGCGGCAGCCGCCCCGCGCCGTGCCACAGCGCGAGCGCCGGGCCCGCCGCGAGCAGCGCGGCGGCGACGTGCAGCCCGAGACGCGCCCAGGGAACCGCGAGCCGCGGGCGGTGACGGCCGAGCAGCCGTCGCAGGGCGACGAACTCGGCGCCCGCCCCGCACGCCGAGCCGAGAGCGAGCCCCGCGGCGCCCCAGTGCAGCGTCCCGCCGCCGACGGCGAGGCGGTCGAGCCACAGCATCGACGGCGCCGCGACGGAGACCGAGACCAGCATCCGCAGCGCCGCGCAGCGCGCCGGGCTGCGGGTGTCGCCGAGCGCGAAGAACGCGTTCTGCATCAGCCGCGACCAGGTCGTCGGCACGAGACCGAGCGCGTACCCGCCGAGCACGATCGTCACGAGGCGGACGTTGTCGTCGCCGAACGCGCCGGAGCGGAACAGCAGCGTCACCACCGCCGCTCCGAGCAGCAGGTAACCGACGACCGACGGTGCGACGAGGTAGCCGATCCGCGCCAGCGAGCCGCGGACCCGCGCCTCGAGCCGGCCCTCCGCACCGCTCTCGCGGGCCAGTTCGGGCAGCTCGGACGCGGCGACGGACATCGCGAACAGCGAGACGGGCAGCACGTACAGCGTCTGCGCCAGGCCGAGCGCCCCGATCGCGCCGGCGGCGAGCCACGAGGCGAGGAACAGGTCGAGCCATGCGGAGAGCTGGTAGACGCCCCGGCCCGCCAGCGCGGGGCCGACCGCGGCGAGCGCCTGGCGCACCGGCGGCGCGCGGAGGTCCCAGCGCAGCCGCACCCCGCCGAGCGCGGCCAGCGCGCCGGGAAGCTGCACGAGGAACTGCAGCGCCCCGCCGGCGAGCGCCCCGGCGCACGCCAGCAGCAGCAGCCGGTCGGCAGCGGCGCTGCGCTCGGTGACCATCCCCCACTGCAGCACGCCGGCCACCAGGGCGCCGATGATCGCGGCGTTCCAGAAGACCGGCGCCACGTAGGCGAGAAAGAACCGCCGGTGCGCGTTGAGCACGGCGAGCGCCCAGGCGGAGAGCACGAGCAGGCCGGTCATCGGGAAGATCCAGCGCACCGCGGTCACCGCCAGCCGGTAGCGGTCGACGCCCCCCGCCTGCTCGACGAGAAACCCCGGAGCGAGCAGCGAGACGACCAGCGGCGCCAGCAGCACGCCGAGCAGCGAGACCGCGGCCGCCACGGCCAGCGTCAGCCCGAGGATCGCCCCGGCGAACGCCCGCGCTTCCGCGCGTCGTCCTTCGGCGACGAGCCGGCTGAGGATCGGAATGAACGCCGCGGAGACCGTCCCCTCGCCGAGGAGGTTCTGCAGCACGTTCGGGCCGCGCAGGGCGGTCCGGAACACGTCGAGGTGCGCACCGACGCCGAAGACGTGCGCGAGCACGGCTTCGCGGACGAGACCGGACATGCGGCTGAGCAGGATCCCCGCGGCCACGTGGGCCGCGCGCCGGCCGTGGGGGGTCTCGCCGTCCGTTCCCATCCGGG
>JAJRXN010000295.1 GCA_024276295.1 Acidobacteriota bacterium | reverse complement strand
TCGAGCTTCTTGCCGTCGAACCGGATCGCGTAGAGGTCGCGCTCTCCGTCCGGTGCGGCGACGAAGAAGATCCTGCGCCCGTCGGAAGCGGCGAACGGCGTTCCTTCGTCTCCGGGAAGCCGCGTGACCGGGCGTGCCCGCTCCCAGAGCCGGTCGAAGTCGATCCGCACCTCGGGCAGCTCGCGTTCCTTCTTCCCGTTCCCGGCGTCGGAGTCCGCGGGCTCGGCCTTCCGTCCCCGTCGCCGGTCCCCGGTCGCGGCGGCGAGGTTCCGGTCGGCCTTCTTCTTCGGCTCCTCCCAGACCTGCAGCCACTGGTCCGGCGTCCGCTCGTCATCCTCGCGGGTCAGCCAGACCGCCCAGACGTCGAGCGTGTCCTGGTGCCGCTTGCTCAGCCAGAGCAGACGGCGGCCGTCCGGGCTGAAGCGCGGCGCGACGTCGTTGTCGGGATGGCGGGAGACGTTGTACGCTTCGCCGCCGGTCGCCGGAACGATGAAGACGTCGGTGTTGAACTCGACGTCGACGCGGGAAAAGGCCAGGAACCGGCCGTCGGGAGACCAGGCGAACGCCGGCTGGTACCAGTGCTCGAACAGTACGTGGGCGTCGGTCCCGTCGTTGGCGGCGACGATCAGGTCGCCGCGCCGGCGGACGAACGCGAGGCGCGCGCCGTCGGGCGAGAACTGCCCGGCGAACTCGTCCTCGGGGCCGGCGACGAGCGGGGTGATCTCGAACGCGTCGTTCTCGCTCCACGTGCGGTCGGTGTCGGACCGCCTGGCGACGAACAGGTCGAGATTCCCGGCGCGATCACTGGCGAAGAGCAGCCGCTCGCCGTCGGGAGACCAGTCGAGGTCGCGCTCGCGGCCGGGGGTCGCCGTCACCCGGACGGTGCGGGGCGGGGCGATCTCCTGCGCCTTCTTGTCGCGGACTCCGACGACGTAGACGTCCGCATCGACGATGAACGCGATCGTCCCGCCGTCGGGGCTGACCGCGAACTCCGTCGCTCCGTTGCGGGCGGTCCGGCGCAGCAGTTCGTCCCACGGCTGGTCCGCGGGCACCTCGATCGCCAGGCGCCGGGGCTCGCCGGGCTTCCGGGCGTCGATGACCCAGATCGCGTCGTCATGCTCGAACGCGACGAGCGGCGCTTCGGCGGCGGCCCGGGGGAAGCGGATCCCGGTCTCGCGGAAGGACGTCAGCACGGTCGAACGTCCCGTGGCCAGGTCGATCCGGTGCAGGTTGCGCCGCCCGGTGCGCGTCGACGAAAAGACCAGCGTCCGGTCGTCGATCCAGGACGGGTTGTCGTCGTCGCCCTCGAAGTCCGTGACCTGCTCGTAGCGACCGTCGGGCCTGCGGATCCAGATCTCGCGGTTGGCGGCACCGCGATAGCCCTGGCGCCACCAGTACGTCCCCCCGCGGACGAAGGCGAGCTGCTCGCCGTCCGGCGAGGGGGCGGGCCAGCGTCCGAGCGCCTGCTGCTCGAGCCGGGGCGTTCCGCCATCGAGCGGGACGCTGTAGATCGCCGGGACCCTGCGGATCGTCTCGTCGCGGCGCGACGTGAACAGCACGCGGGTCCCGTCGGGCGTGAAGGCGGCCGGCACGTCGGGCATCGAGGCGAAGGTCAGGCGCCGCGGTGCGGCTGTGCCGTCAGCCGGCATGACGAAGACGTCGTCGTTGCCGAACCGGTCCGACGCGAACGCAAGCCATCGCCCGTCGCGCGACCAGACCGGAAAGCGGTCCGCGGCGGGATGCACGGTCAGGCGGCGGGCGCGTCCGCCTTCCGCCGGAACGACGAACAGGTCTCCCTGCCACGAAAAGGCGATCAGCGATCCGTCGGGAGACGGTGCGGGGTGCCGTGGCAGGCGCGCCTCGGCCGCCAGGGCGGGGACGAGCGTTCCGCAGACGAGGGACAGGACGAGAGTGGCGTTTCGGATCATCGATCGGGTCCTCGAGGGCGGATGCCGCGACGGCACCCGGGCCGGGGATGCTACACCGTTCCGCGGACGAGGCGTCCGCCAGGGGGCGGGCGGAAGCCGGACGGCAGGTGGCGGCCGGTGGCCGGTCAGCCGGCGGAGACGGGGCCGCCGGCGGGAGCGTGCGCCGCGCGGGTCGCGGCGATCGCCCGGAGCGTCGCCGGATCCGCGGCCGGGTCGAGCCGGGGGACGGGCCCGCCGTCGAGCACTGCGGCGACGGCCGTCACGCTGTCGGCCAGGGCGCGCAGGTCGTAACCACCTTCGAGGATCGCCACCGGGCCCCGCGCGCCGCTCGCCTGCGCCCAGCGCAGGGCGCGGCCGGCCAGGGCGGCGAATCCGGCGGTGGTCAGGTTCATTCCGCCGAGCGGATCGGCCGCGTGGGCGTCGAAGCCGGCGCAGATCACGACGAGATCGGGATCGAAGGCGGCCAGCGCCGGGGCGACCAGGTCGTCGAGCACAGCGAGGTAGTCGCCGTCCTGCCGGCCCGCCGGAAGGGCGACGTTGACCGAAAGGCCCCGCCCCGGGCCGTCGCCGATCTCGTTCGGGAGACCGGTTCCCGGGAACAGAGGATGCTGGTGCAGATCGACGTGGAGCACGCGGGGGTCGGAGCGGAACGCGTTCTGCACGCCGTTGCCGTGATGGACGTCCCAGTCGAGCACGAACACGCGCCGCGCCCGGCCGCTCGCGAGGGCGTCGGCGATCGCGATCGCGGCGTTGTCGAACAGGCAGAAACCCGAGGCCCGATCGCGCTCGGCGTGGTGGCCCGGCGGCCGGACGGGGGCCAGCGCGCTGTCGGCGGAAGCGTCGAGCACGGCGCGGACGGCCGCGACCGCGCAGCCGACGGCATGCCGCGCCGCCTCCGCGCTGGCCGGTCCGAACGGCGTGTCGGGGTCGAGCCAGCCGCTCCGGCCGGCGGTCGCCAGCACCCTGGCGACGTACGACTCGTCGTGGACCAGACCCAGCAGACCGGCACCGGCCGGCCGCGCTTCGATCCAGCGTGCGGGTTCGGGAAACCGGCGCCGCAGGGCCGCATGCACCGCGGCCAGGCGCTCGGCCCGTTCCGGATGACCCGGGCCGGTCTCGTGGGCCAGCATCGGCCTGGGATCGGCGCCGGCGATGCGCAGTCCGGGCATCAGCCGACGACGAAGTTGAGCAGCCTGCCGGGAACGTAGATCACCTTGCGGATCGTCCGCCCCTCGAGATGACGCGCCACGTTGGGATGGGCTTCCGCCGCGGCGCGGGCGGTCCGCTCGTCGCAGCCGGCGGGAACGCCGACCTTGCCGCGCACCTTGCCGAGCACCTGGACGACCAGCTCGACCGTCTCGACCACCAGCCAGCGGGGATCGGCCTCGGGCCACGGCTCGCGGGCGAGCGAGCCCTCGTGGCCGAGCCGTTGCCAGAGTTCCTCGGCGATGTGCGGGGCAAGCGGCGCGAGCATCAGCACGAGCGGCTCGGCGACCTCGCGGGGCACGCGATCGAGCGGGACCAGGGCGTTGTTGAGTTCGATCAGCCGGGCGATGGCGGTGTTGAACGCGAGGCGCTCCATCGACTCGGTGACCTGCTCGATCGTGCGGTGCAGCAGACGCCGCAGTTCGTCGGCGGCCGGTTCGCCGGACACGCGCAGCGCGTCCGAAGTCTCGTCGACCAGGTTGCGCCACAGGCGCTGCAGGAAGCGGTGCACGCCGACCACGTCCCGGGTGTTCCAGGGCTTGCTCGCCTCGAGCGGCCCCATGAACATCTCGTACAGGCGCAGCGTGTCACAGCCGTACTCGGCGCACATCGTGTCGGGGCTGACGGCGTTCTTGAGCGACTTGCCCATCTTGCCGTAACTGCGCGTCACCTCGCGCCCCCGGTGGTAGAACTTTCCGTCCCGCTCTTCGACCTCCTCGGCCGGCACGTGGACCCCCCGGTCGTCGGTGTACGCCCAGGCGAGGATGTAGCCCTGGTTGAACAGCCGGCCGAACGGCTCCGGCGTCGAGACGTGGCCGAGGTCGTAGAGCACCTTGTGCCAGAAGCGGGCGTAGAGCAGGTGCAGCACGGCGTGCTCGACGCCTCCGACGTACAGGTCGACCCCGGCCGGCTGCATGAAGTAGCGCTCGCGCTCCGGGTCGGCGAGGGCCCGCGAGTTGTGCGGATCGGTGAAGCGCAGGTAGTACCAGCACGACCCGGCCCACTGCGGCATCGTGTTCAGCTCGCGCCGCCAGGTCCGGCCGTCGCGGCGCACGATGCGCCACGACTCCGGCGCGCGTGCCAGGGCGGGCGTCGGATCGTCGCTGGCCGAGGGGCGGAAATCGTCCATCTCGGGCAGCTCGACCGGGAGTTCGTCTTCGGGCACCGGGACCGGGCGGCCCGACTCGTCCCACAGGATCGGAAACGGCTCGCCCCAGTAGCGCTGGCGGCTGAACAGCCAGTCCCGCAGCTTGTACTGGATCCGCCCGCGTCCGAGGCCGCGCGCCTCGAGCCAGTGCGTG
>JAJRXN010000294.1 GCA_024276295.1 Acidobacteriota bacterium | reverse complement strand
GCAAGCCCCGCCGCTACCGGCGGAACGTCCAGCGCAGCTTGACGATGAACTGCTCGTCGATCGGAGACAGCGCGAGGTGGTCGGCGCTGCCGAGCGGGTGTTCCCACTCGTGGTTCCAGACGACGAACAGGTCGTTGCCCGGCTCGATGATCCAGCGGAAGCGCGCGTTGAGTCCCAGGTTGCGGGTCTCCGAGTCGTACTGCACCAGCGTCGAGAGCACGTGATCCGGCGTGAAGGCCCAAGTCGTCCGGAGCTGCCACAGGCGCTGCGTGAACCGGCCTTCCGGCAGGCGGCCGGTGTTGATCTCGGCATCGAGCCGGAGCTGAAGGTGGCCGGTCGGCGTCGAGAAACTGAAGAAGCTCTCCCACTGGACGAGGCGACCGGTGTAGAACCCGCCGAACCAGACGGTCGTGCCGATCCGCCACGGCCGATGCCGCGAGGACTGCGCCTCGACGCGATAGCGCGTGAAGCGGTAGCGCCCCGGCGGGATGACCACGCCGTCCGCGACCTCGAACGGCTCGTCGAGGCGTTCGTACTGCGGGACGACGTTGGCCTCGATCCGCTCGCCCGACTCGGTCTCGGCGTTGAACGGCGCGGTGAAGACGCGCCACGATTCCGCCCGACCTTCGAGGTCCTCGATCCACGTCACGTAGGTCTCGAAGAAGAACTGCCGCACCCAGCGGAACGGCCCGTCGTCGCCTGGACGGGGCTGCCAGGCGCCGCCTCCCTGGTACCAGCGTGTCCCGGGTCGCGGCAGGAACCCGAGCGCCGGATCGAGACCGTCGCCGAACTCCTTGACGATCATGAACAGGTCCCAGAGGTCGTTCGGATAGTCGACCTTGAGCCCCCAGCCGTGGTGCCGTCCCTCGGGGACGTCTCCGCCGGTCCATGCCGCCCAGCCGCCGATGGCGAGATTCTTGTCGCCGCGGAACGTCGACGTCCTCCAGACGGCGTCGAGCCCGAACAGCATGTTGCGGCCGATTCCTTCCGGCCGGCCGTGCGTCGCGATCGTCCCGACGGTGAGGTGGTCGGTCACGTCGCAGGTCACCCGGCCCGCGAACAGGTTGGCCTGTCCGGTGCTCGGCGTCTTCGCGGTCACGACGTCGAGCAGGCCGATACCCCAGCGGCCGGTCCGGCCGAGCAGCTTGACGCCCGCCGTCACCGGCACCTGGGTGCCTTCGTACAGGCCGATGCGACGCGAGAAGAACGGAATGAAGTCGTGCCGCAGGCCGATCCCGAAGCCGAAGAGGTTCGAACCCTCGAGGAAGAACGCCCGCTTCTCCGGAAAGAACAGCGGAAAGCGCGTCAGGTTGACCTGGCGCGCGTCGACCTCGGTCTCGGCGAAGTCGGTGTTGACGGTCAGCACGCCGCTGAGGTCGGGCGTCGGGTTCCAGGTGATGTCGAGGCCGGCGTCTCCCTGGAGCGTATCGTGGTTTTCGGGGAAATCCCGGTGCGAGCGCACGAGTCCGTACGGGGTGAATGACACGCCGCGTCCCTGGCGCAAGCCCCCGACGCCGAGCAGGCGCCCCGCCCGGCGCAGGTCGTAGAGGCTCGCGTCGAGCACCGCGCCCGACCAGCGCACGATCGTCCGGTCGCGGGGCACGAACCGCTCCACGTTGACGCCCCAGCGCGCGAGCCCCGGCGTGAAGCGCAGCGACTGCGCAGGAATGACGATCTCCGCCGTCCAGCCGTCGGCGGTCCGTTGCGTGCGCGCGTTCCAGATCCCGTCCCAGTCGAGCGAGAGCTGTTCGGGTCCTGAGATCAACCCGTCCTGTCGGGCGCCCGCGGCGTTGACCCGGAACAGGTACCCCGTCCGCTGATCGCCGAACGTGTCGAACACCAGCGCGACGGTGTCGTCGCCGCGCATGTTGCCGTCCCGCTGCATCGTGTGGACGACGATCCGCCCGGGCTGCGGATCGCGGCAGACGATGCCGACGTAGAGCGTGCCGTCGTCGACGAGGAACCGGACTTCGGTCTGGTAGGGGGTTGGCTTTCCGGGGCGCGGACTCTGCTGGACGAGCGCCGGGATCACGCCGGCCCCCCGCCAGGCCGGCTCGTCGAGCCGGCCATCGAGCCGGATCTCCCCGCTTCGTCGCGCGGCGGTCACCTCCGGAGGCGGGCCTTCCGCCGGGACGCCGGGGAGCGCCACGCCGGCGAGCATCGGGACGAGGACCGCAGGGAACCGCAGCTTCGGCATGAAGGGGCGAATTCTACAGGGTCCATCGTGCGAAACGCCTGCGTTCACGCGAGTTAACAGCGCGGTATCCCGCGCTCGCACGAAGAAGGCGCCGGCCCGGCGCCGGGATCGGCCTTACACTTGCCTTCAGAGGGCCCCCGGACGCCGATGCGCATCGACTACAAGCAGCTCCGGCCGTACCGCGAGTACCAGGAAGCACGCCTGCTCAGCCGGCGGCTGCTGGTGCTCCAGCTCCTGATCGCCGTCGGCTTCCTGCTGTTCGCGGGGATCTTCTGGTACCTGCAGGTCGTCGAGGGGGACGAGTACCGCGCGCTCGCCGAGGAGAACCGACTGCGCCGCCTGCCGGCGCGGCCGGGGCGTGGTCCGCTGCGCGACATCGACGGCGAGGTGCTGGCGACGAACAGGCCGTCGTTCGCGGTCTACCTCGATCGCGAGCGGACGAGCGATCCGGGCCGCGAGGTCGAACAGCTCGCCCGCTTTCTCGGGGAGTCGCCCGACGGGATGCTCGCACGGCTCGAGGCGGCCGATTCGAGCCCGCGGTTCGTCCCGGTGCTGATCCTGCCCGACGTCGGGCTCGAGGTCGCCGCCCGGATCGCGGCCCACCGGCCCGAGCTGCCGGCGATCGACGTCGAGACCGACCCGAAACGCTTCTATCCGCTCGGCCCGGCGGCGGCGCACGCGCTGGGCTACGTCTCGGAGTCGACGGCGCGCCAGGTGCGTGACGGCGGTCTGCTTCCAGGCCAGCGCGTCGGCCAGACCGGGATCGAGCTGGCATTCGACATGGAGCTGCGAGGCGTTCCGGAGGTGGTTCTCGAAGAAGTCAACGCGCGGGGGCGCCCGCTGCGGCGACTCGACACGATGACGCCTGTGATCCACGGCCGGGGCCTGACGCTGACACTCGACGCCGACATCCAGCGCGCGATCCACGAGGCGTTTGCCGGCCGGGCCGGCGCGGCGGTCTTCCTCGATCCGGCGACCGGTGCGGTGCGCGGTCTCTATTCGGGGCCGTCGTTCGATCCGAACCTGTTCTCGGGGCGGCTCTCGCCGGAGCGCTGGCATGCGCTGGTCGACGATCCGCAGCGCCCGCTGCAGAACCGTGCGACCGGCTCGGCCTACTCGCCCGGCTCGACGTTCAAGGTCGTCATGGCCGCAGCCGCCCTGGCCGATGGGGTCGTCGGTTCGGGCGAGCGGATCTTCTGCGCCGGCTCGCGGTCGTTCTACGGCCAGCGACGGTACTGCCACTTCCGCGGCGGCCACGGCTGGGTCGCCATCGACGAGGCGATCACCCGGTCGTGCAACGTGTTCTTCTACGAGGTCGGAGACCGGCTCGGGATCGAGCGGATCGCCGGCTGGGCCCGGCGGTTCGGCCTGGGCGAGAAGAGCGGCATCGGCCTGCCGGCCGAAAGCGGGGGGCTCGTCCCGTCCGACGAGTGGAAGCGCCGGACGCGCGGCGAGCCGTGGTATCCGGGTGAGACGATCTCGGTCGCGATCGGGCAGGGACCGCTGCTGGTCACGCCGCTGCAGATGGCCGTGCTCGCGGCGGCGATCGCCAACGGCGGCCGCCGCGTCCATCCGCATCTGCTCCCCGGAGCGGCGGCGCCGGCCGAGCCGATCGGGCTGCCGGCCGAGGCGCTGGCCCACGTGCGGCAGGGGATGCGCGACGTCGTCGAGTCCGACTTCGGCACGGCGCGCCGGGCACGGGTTCGCGGGATCGAGGTCGCCGGCAAGACCGGCACCGCGCAGGTCGTGCGGCTCGGCGAGAAGAACCCCGGAGATCACGCGTGGTTCATCGGCTTCGCGCCGGTCGAGAACCCCGAGCTGGCGTTCGCGATCATCGTCGAGCACGCCGGCCACGGCGGCAGCGCGGCGGCGCCGATCGCGTCGCGCGTCGTCGCGCGGTGGCTTGCCGAGCGGGGCCGTGACGAGGCGGGCGAGACGCTGCTGGCCCGGAACGACCGGGGTCCGGAGCGATGAGGTTCGGCGCCGATGCGGGCGATCGCCCGACGCTGACGATGCTGCTCGCCCTCGGCGTGATCGGCGTGATCGCGGTCTCGAGCGCGACGCACACGGCGGGTTCGGCGCTGCTCTCCCATGCCGGCTGGCGCCAGCTCGTCTATCTGCTGATCGGCATTGCGGTCTACTTCGTCGTCGAGCGGATCGACTACCACGACTGGGCCGACTCGGTGTGGTTCCTCTACGGCGCGGGGCTCGTCGTGCTCGTCGCCCTGCCGCTGTTCGCGCGGCCGATCAACGGTGCGCGGGCCTGGATCGACCTCGGCGTGCTTCGGATCCAGCCGTCGGAGCCGATGAAGGCCGTCGTCGTGCTCGCGGCCGCAGCGTTCCTGGCGTCGTCGTCGGGCAGGCTGAGCTTCATGCGGCTTGTCAGTCTCGGGGCCGTCGTCGGCGTGCCGATGATGCTGATCGCCCTGCAGCCCGACCTCGGCACGGTGCTGACGTTCGGGCCGCTGTTCCTCGCGCTGGCCTGGCTCGCCGGAATCAGGCCGCGGGTGCTCGTCGCGCTGTTCCTGATCGGAGCGCTGCTGGCGCCGGTGCTGTGGTTCGGCGTTCTGCACGACTACCAGAAGGAGCGGGTCCTGACGGTGCTCGATCCCGAGCGCGATCCGAGCGGGACCGGATACCAGGTGATCCAGTCACGGATCGCCATCGGCTCGGGCGGGTTCGCCGGGAAGGGGCTGTTCCGCGGCAGCCAGTCGCGGCTCGACTTCCTGCCGGCGCGACAGACCGACTTCGTGCTGGCAGTGATCGCCGAGGAGGCCGGCTTCGTCGGCGTGCTGGTCGTCTTCGGCCTGTGGGCGGGGCTGCTGTTCCGGGCGTTCCGGACGGCGACGGTCGCCCGCGACCGGCTCGGAACGTTCATCGCCGTCGGGGCGGCGAGTCTGTGGGCCGGGCAGATCTTCATCAATGCCGGGATGGTCGCGGGGATCCTGCCGACGATCGGCGTCCCGCTGCCGCTGCTGTCGTACGGGGGCTCGTCGGTGATCGCGACGTTCCTCGCCTTCGGCCTCGTCGCCTCGGTCCGGACCGGGCGCTACGTCAACGCGTAGAGCCGGCGGCGTCGCGCAGGAGCCGCCAGCACAGCTCGACGTGGCGCATCGTGCAGCGCGGGTTGCCGAGAGTGACGCGGATCACGTAGCGCCCGCGAAGCCTCGTGTGCGAAAGAAAGACCCTGCCGTCGCGGTTGACCTGCTCCATGATCCGCTCGTTGTGGGTATCGCACGCCTCGGCGTCGAGGTCGTCCGGCTCGTGGCGCAGGCAGAGCGTCGAGAAGTGATGCGGCGCGACGAGCCGCCAGCCCGGTTCGCCCCCGACCCATGACGCCAGCGTCTCGGCCTGACGGATCGACTCGCGCAGGCGGCGGCGCAGTCCCTCGACGCCGAAGTAGCGGATCATGATCCACAGCTTGAGCGCGCGGAACCGTCGGCCGAGCTGGATGCCGTACTCGTGGAAGTTGTGCACCGGACCGACGTCCGGCGTGCGCAGGTACTCGGGAACCAGGCTCAGTGCGTCGCGGTAGACCTCCGGCCGGCGGAACAGCAGCAGCGACGCATCGAACGGCGTCATCAGCCACTTGTGCGGGTTGAACACGATCGAGTCGGCCCGCTCCCAGCCATCGAACAGCGCGCGTTTTTCCGGCAGCAGCGCCGCGGCGCCGGCATAGGCGGCGTCGATGTGGAACCACAGCTTCTCGCGCTCGCAGACGTCCGCGATCGCGCCGGCCGGATCGACCGACGTCGACGACGTCGTCCCGAGCGTGCCGATCACGCAGAACGGCGTCCAGCCGGCGGCGCGATCCTCGGCGACCGCTTCGGCCAGAGCCTCCGGCCGCATGCGGAGCTGGTCGTCGGCGGCGACGCGCCGCACGCCGGCGCGCCCGATGCCGGCGACGATCGCCGCCTTCTCGATCGACGAGTGCGCCTCCTCGGACATGTACATCCGCAGCGGGCCGACGTCGGGCCGGCCGGCGAGGCCGCGATCGCGGGCCTCGAGCCCGGGGACGACATGGCGCGCGGCGACGATCGACAGCAGCGAGGAGATCGACGCCGTGTCGGTCAGCATCCCGTCGAACGCGTCGGGCAGGCCGAGCATCTGCCGCAGCCAGGCGACGACGACCTCCTCGACCTCGGTCGATGCCGGCGCGTTGCGCCAGAACATCACGTTCGAGTTGAGTCCCGCCGCGAGCCACTCGCCGAGCACGCCGGGGCCCGGCGCGGTCGAGCAGAAGTACGCCATGTACCCCGGGTGCTGCCAGTGCGTGATGTTCGGCTCGACGAGGTTCGCGTAGTCGGCGAGGATCGCCTCCCACGGCTCGGGGTCCTCGGGAGGGGCGGCCGGAATGCGGGCCTTGACGTCGCCGGGCTGGATGTCCGGGACCACGCGGTAGCGCTCGACGTTCGCCAGGTAGTCGGCCACCCGGTCGGCCACCTCGCCGGCCGCGCGGCGGAAGTCCTAGCGGTCCATGTCCCCCAGCTCGATCTGCGCCCTGTCCAGCGGGCCGCGTTCTGCCATGGCCTGGTCCTCCTGCAAGCCGTCATAATCGGTCGCCCATTGTCCGCCAGGAGAGCCGTGATGTCCGCCCAGCCGATCGATCTGCGTTCCGACACCGTCACCCGGCCGACCGCCGCGATGCGCGAGGCGATGGCCGCCGCGCCGGTCGGGGACGACGTCTACGACGAGGACCCGTCGATCCAGGAACTCGAGGAGCTGTCCGCCGCGATGACCGGCAAGCAGGCTGGGCTGTTCGTCCCGTCGGGCTGCATGGCCAACCTGATCGCCCAGCTCGTGCACGTCCGCCGGGGCGACGAGGTGATCTGCGGCGAGGACAGCCACTGCATCCGCTGGGAGACCGGCGCCGGCGCGGCCTTTGCCGGCGTGCAGTACGCGGTCGTTCCCGGAAGCGGCCTGTTCACCGCCGCCGAGGCCGAGGCGCGGCTCAAGGTCGCCGACTTCCACACGCCGGGGACCGGCCTGCTGTGGGTCGAGAACACCCACAACATGGGGGGCGGCCGGATCCAGCCGCTGGCGCAGCTCGACGAGCTGCGCGCGCTGGCCGACCGGCGCGGTCTGCCGATGCACCTCGACGGGGCGCGCGTGTTCAACGCCGCGGTGGCGCTCGGCGTGCCGGTCGAGACGATCGCACGGCGCTTCGACAGCCTGTCGTTCTGCCTGTCCAAGGGCCTCGGTGCGCCGGTCGGCTCGGTGCTGACCGGTACGCAGGAGTTCCGCCGCGCCGCCCACCGCTTCCGCAAGATGCTCGGAGGCGGAATGCGCCAGGCCGGGATCATCGCCGCGGCGGGGACGTTCGCACTGCGGCACCACGTCGATCGCCTGGCCGAGGATCACGCCCACGCGCGGGCGATCGCCGAGCGGCTGGCGACCGTCGACGGGATCGAGATCGATCTCGAAGCGGTGCAGACGAACATCGTCAAGGCGCGGATCGTCCGCGGCGAGGCCGCCCGGCTCGTCGCGCGCTGCCGCGAGCGTGGCGTGCTGTTCTCGAGCCTGGCCGGCGGCATGGTGCGGCTGGTCACGCACCTTGACGTCGACGCAGCGGACTGCGCCCGCGCCGCGGACGTGATCGCCGAGGAGATGCAGCGGCAGGAGGACGCCCGATGACTGCGCCCGACTTCGACGTGATCGTGATCGGGGGCGGGAGCGCCGGCAGCCGCGCGGCGCGCACCGCGGCGGCGCTCGGTGCCCGCGTGGCGATGATCAACGACGGTGAACTGGGCGGGCTGTGCATCCTGCGCGGCTGCATGCCGACCAAGGCGATGCTCGCCTCGGCCCACGCCCTGCATGAGACGCGGCATCTCGCCCGCTTCGGGATCCGGCTCGAAGGGCGTGCGGTGGCGGACTTCCCGGCGATCATCGAGCGCAAGGAGCGGCTCGTGCGCCGCTTCCAGCAGGCGAAGATCCGCGGGATCGAACAGGGGGGCTACGAGGTGACCGACGCCCGCGGCCGGCTGACCGCGGACGGCGCGGTGGACATCGGTGGCGGCCGCGTGCTGCGCGCGTCACGGGGCGTCGTGCTGGCGGTCGGATCGGTGCCGACGATGCTGCCGATTCCGGGGATCGAGGATGTGCCGGTCTGGACCAGCGACGACGTGATGGCGCTGCGCGACCGCGCTCCGGCCTCGATGGTCGTCCAGGGTGGCGGGCCGATCGGTCTCGAGCTGGCGCAGTTCTTCGCGCGGATCGGCACCGAGGTGCTGCTGGTCAACCGCTCGCCGCTGCTCGCCCGCTGCGGGGTGGCGCACCTCGGCGAGGAACTCCGCCGCGCCCTCGAGGCCGAGGAGAACATGCAGCTCGCCGTGCCGGGGGTCATCGAGCAGGTCGAGCGGGACGGCGCGGCGATCCGCTTTTCGATCGACGAGCAGGGGCGCCGGCGCACGCACCGTGCCGAGGCGTTCCTGATGGCGACCGGGCGGCGACCGGCGATCGACGATCTCGGACTCGACGAGGCCGGCGTGCGCGTCGAGGGGACGACGATCGTGCACGACCGGGCGCTGCAGACGACGCGCCCCGGCGTGTACGTCGCCGGCGATGCGACCGGCTGGCACGAGATCCTGCACGTCGCCAACCAGGAAGGAGAGGTCGCCGGGCACAACGCGGCGGT
The DNA here is from genome assembly GCA_024276295.1 of Acidobacteriota bacterium. Lineage (GTDB taxonomy): Bacteria > Acidobacteriota > Polarisedimenticolia > J045 > J045 > J065. Next base: position 984 of record JAJRXN010000294.1, on the reverse strand, counting down.
CGGCCGGCCCGAGCGCGAGATGGACTATCGCCTGCTGATGCAGGTGATCTTCCCCGACCCGCCGTTCGCACGGGTCGGCGCCACGCTCGCCGAGGCGTGCGCCGCCGGCTGCGATGCCGTCGAGGCGGTCGTCGATCTCGGCACGACCGGGCGCGCGCTGACGATGGGCGCCGAGTACGGCCGCTGGTCGCTCGTCGCCGAGCGCCGCTCCGGCGAGATCCTCGGCAGCGCGATCCTCGGCCCGCGTGCCGACGAGATCATCCACGCCGTCGCAGCGGCGATGTACTATCGCGGCACGGTCGGCGACCTGCTCGCGATGCCGTGGTACCACCCGACCGTCAGCGAGGTGATCCTCGACCTGGCGCGCAAGCTCGGGTCGCCTGCTCCGTAGCGGCGCCCCTTGGGGCGCCGATTCTGCATGGGAACGCCTCTATCCGGGATCGGCGGGGCTGTAGCGGCGCCCCTTGGGGCGCCGATTCTGCATGGGAACGCCTCTATCCGGAATCGGCGGGGCAAGCCCGCTGCGCGTGCGCGCGGGTGTGCGCGCGCAAGGCTGGATCGGCGGGGCTGTAGCGGCGCCCCTTGGGGCGCCGATTCTGCATGGGAACGCCTCTATCCGGGATTGGCGGGGCTGTAGCGGCGCCCCTTGGGGCGCCGATTCTGCATGGGAACGCCTCTATCCGGAATCGGCTGGGCTGTAGCGGCGCCCCTTGGGGCGCCGATTCTGCATGGGAACGCCTCTATCCGGGATCGGCGGGGCAAGCCCGCTGCGCGTGCGCGCGGGTGTGCGTGCGCAAGGCTGGATCGGCTGGGCTGTAGCGGCGCCCCTTGGGGCGCCGATTCTGCATGACGGGGTTCCAAGGCGGAATCGGCGGGGCAAGCCCGCTGCGCGTGCGCGCGGGTGTGCGTGCGCAAGGCTCGATCGGCGGGGCTGTAGCGGCGCCCCTTGGGGCGCCGATTCTGCATGGGAACGCCTCTATCCGG